>JAZFVR010000401.1:0-4321 GCA_036447835.1 Alphaproteobacteria bacterium
CCCTTGAGCGCCTTGACGTTGGCCTGGATGATTCCGATCATCTCGCCCTCGGGGTCGCACCAGCTCGGCGGGTTGAAGTTGGTCTCCTCGACGCTCACCTGCGGATAGCCTGCGACGATCCTCTCGACCTCGTCCATCACGCGCGCCTTGTCGAGTCCGACGGGAAAGCGCACGTCGGCTTCGAACACGCATTCGCTCGGCACCATGTTGACCTTGAGCCCGCCGCGGATGGTGCCGATGTTGAGCGTCACCTTCTGCACGATCTCCGCCGCACCCGCGCCTTGCGCCTTGTCGATCATTGCGGCCGAGCGTTCGAGCACCGCACCGATGTTGCCCGGCGGCGGCGCGTCGATCTCGCTGAGCGATTCGAGGTCGCCGATGACGCGCGCGGCGATCTTGGTCGCGCTCTCGCTGAAGTGCGTGTAGGCGCCGTGGGCGCCCTTGGTGCGCACGGTGAACTTGAGCCACAGCGGCCCCTTCTCGCCGAAGCGGATCGTATAGGGGCTGCCCGGCTCGCCGTTGAGGCAGCAGTCGCCGTGCACCTCGGGGTGGTGCTCCATGAGGTAGCGCGCGCCCCACGGCCCGAAGGTCTCCTCGTCGGAGACGCAGGTGAGCGTGAGACGGCCGTTGAGCTTGTCGCGCAGCTTATGGAGATAGGCGAAGGTGAAGATCGACGTCGAGGTGCCGCATTTCATGTCGGCGGCGCCGCGGCCCCAGACCTTGCCGTCGGCCACCGCGCCCGACCATGGCGGTTGCGTCCATTCCTCGTTCTCGTTGACCGGGAAGACGTCGATGTGGCCGTTGAGCACGAGATGCTTGCCCGGCCCGGCGCCGTCGAAGCTGGCGACGACGTTGGGAAACTCGGGCTTGGGGTCGATGATGCGGTACTCGAGGCTCTCGGCGTCGAGGAAGGCGCGGATATGCGCCACCGCCTCGCGCGTATCTCCCGGCGGATTCGGGCTCTTGGCGCGAACGAAGCCGCTGAAGAAGTCGATCAGCCGCTCGCGGTCGCGCTCGATCCACCCGAGCAGCGTGTCCTTGTCGTCGCTCATAGTTCCCTCCCCGATCGCCAGCCTTGCATCTGTGCCTCTGTGCCTTTGTGTCTCTGTGTCTCTGTGCCTTTGTGTCTCTGTGCCTTTGTGTCTCTGGGGTTATTTCAATTTGTATTTACGCGTGTCCCGATCGGTCTCATTCGAACTGGCTTTCGCGCCAGCGGAGCGCGGCGGCGAGGCCGTCCCTGTCGCGCACCTCGGCGAACTTGCGATAGACCTCGGTCTGGGTTGCGTAGAGCTGGGCGTTGATGTCGTTGGCATGCGCGAGCGCCGCGCGCAGGCCCATGGTCTCGGCCGCGCTGTTGATCGCCTTCTTGGTCGCCTTGAGCGCCTCGGGCGCGATCACCGCGCAGCGCCGCGCATAGCGCATGGTCTCGGCCTCGAGGTCGGCGTCGGCGACGACGCGGTTGACCATGCCGATATCGAGCGCCGTTCGCGCGTCGATCGTGTCGCCTGTGTAGAGAAGCTCGCGCGCCTTCTTGAAGCCGACGATCCACGGCATGATCAGCGCCGGCGCGGTGGCCGAGAAGCGGATCTCGGGCTCGCCGAAGGTCGCGTTCTCGGAGGCGAAGGTGACGCAGCACATCATCGCCACCTCGCAGCTCGCCGCCAGGCAGTGACCGCGCACCATGGCGATCACCGGCTTGGCGCAGTCCCACGGCGTGAGCTCGAAGGCGACGAGCCGGCCGAGCATGGCGGCATAGTCCAAGGGCCCCTTGCCCCCGCCGGTTTCCCGAGACCAGTCGTATTTGAGGTCGTAGCCGACGCCGAAGGCCCTGCCGTTGCCGCTGACGACGATGACGCGCACGGCGTCGTCGTCCTCCGCCTTGGCGAGCGCTTGCGCGAACTCGCGCGCCAGCGTCGGGTCGATGGCGTTGAGCACCTGGGGCCGGTTGAACCGCACCTGCGCGATGCCGTCTTCCGCTTCGTACTCGATCGTGCTCCACATCGCTGCTCCTCCCTCCCGGCGTGACGGGAGCAGCTTAAGGCGCGGCCTCCCCGCGCGCCACCACCAGCGCATCGACCGCGACGCAGCCCGCCGGTCCCGCCATCAGCGGGTTGACGTCGATCTCGCCGATCACGTCGCCGAGTTCGCTCGCCAGCACCGAGAACCGCGCCAGCGTTTGCGCCAGGGCATCGATATCGGCGGGCGGCTTGCCGCGCACGCCGTCGAGCAGGCGCTTGACGCGCAGGTTCGCGATCATCGCTCGCGCATGGGCGACGTCGAACGGCGGCAGCGCGAAGCGCGCGTCGTCGAGCAGCTCGACGAGCACGCCGCCGCCGCCGACCATGACCAGCGGCCCGAACTGCGCATCGATCGTGAGGCCGAGGGCGATCTCGATGGCCTCCGCCGCCATCGGCGCGACGAGCACGCGCGGGCCGAGGCGTGTGGCGAGGTCGTCGTAGGCGGCGGCCACCGCGGCGCTATCGGCGAGGCCGAGCACGACGCCGCCGACGTCGGATTTGTGGTCAATCCCGGGCATCGCCGTCTTCACGGCCACGGGAAAGCCGAGCGCCGCGGCCGCGGCGAGGGCCGCATCGCGGTCCTCGACCACGCGCACGGGCAGCGTCGGCACGCCGAAGTCGGAAAGCAGCGCCAGGCCCTCGGCCTCGTCGAGCGCCCCGTCGCTGGCGAGCCGGGCGCGCCAGCGCGCGACCACGTCGCCAGCCGGCGGCTCGGGTGGCGTCATCGGCGCCCGCGCCTTGAAGTCGCGCCAGTCGAAGGCGTGGCGCACCGCCTTGAGCGCCGGCACCGCGCCGTCGAGCACGGGCACCTCGGCGTCGATGAACGATCGCGTGACCTCGTCGTGCCGCACCCAGCTCAGGAGCGTCGCCATGGCGACCGGCTTTTCGGTGGTTGCTGCGGCGTCGAGGCAGGCGCGGACGTACGAGTGGCTCAACCAGCGTCCGGTGCGGATGTCGGCGAAGAACACGCCGATCGCCGTGTCCGCGTCGGCGATAAGCGCCTTGAAGCAGTCGGTGAAGACGCCCTCGTAGTCGTGGCTCGTGCCCCAGGCGTCGCAGGGGTTGATCGGCTCGAGACCGTATTCGAGCCGCGCCGCGAGCTTGGCGGTCGTCGCTTCGTCGATCTCGGCGAAGGGGACGCCGATGTCGCTGGCGAGGTCGACGAGCAGCTCGCGCTCGCCGCCCGAATCGATGATCGCCGCCAGCCCGCCGGGGCCGGCGCGCCGCGGCTGCGCCAAAAGCGCCACCGTGGCGGCGAGCTCGTCGAAGCTGTCGGCGCGAAGCACGCCGTAACGCTCGCACATCGCCTGGAAGGCGTCGTCCGATCCGGCGATGGCGCCCGAGTGGCTGAGCGCGAGCCTGGCGCTCTTCTCGGTGCGCGCGACCTTGAGCGCGACGACGGGCACGTCGCGTGCGGCGGCCTTCTCGAGCGCGGCGGTGAAGGCCTGCGGGTCGCGCACGCCCTCGAGGAAAAGCCCGGCAACCCGGGTCGACGGCAGCTCGAGGGCATAGTCGAGGTAATCGGCGGCAGTGGTGGTGATCTCCTGGCCTGCCGAGACCGCGATGTTGTAGGTGAGCCGGTTGCCGAAGTCGAGCATCGAGCCCAAGGCCGAGCCCGAGTGCGAGATGAACGCGATGGGGCCGGGATCGATGCCGTCGTGGAGCGGCCACAGGGACATCCAGACATTGGCCTCGAAGTTGTAGAGGCCCATGCAGTTGCCGCCGCAGACCGGCAGGCCGGCGGCGCGGGCGCGGCGCCTGAGGCGCTCGAGCAGCGGCGGGTCGCCGTCGCCTTCGAGATAGCAGCTCGCGTAGATCAGCGCGGCGCCCGCCCCGGCGTCGATCGCCGCGGCGAGCTGCTCCTCGATGCGCTGGTTGGCGACCGAGAGAACCGCGAGGTCGACCGCCTCGGGCAGCTCGGCGAGCGAGCGGTAGCAGGCGAGGCCCTCGACCTCGTCGTACTTGGGATTGACCGGGTAGATGGCGCCGGCGAAGCCGCCGCGCCGCGCCTCGACGATCATGTGGTTGCCCGGCGTGCCGGTCTTGGTCGAGGCGCCGACGAAGGCGATCGAGCGCGGCGCCAGCAACGGGGCGAGACGATGACGGGCTTCCACGATGACGGCTCCTCCCGCTGCCGATGGTACGCGGACCCCGGGCCGCACGACGGCGGCCCGGCCGCGGATGATACACAACGGGCCGGCTGCCTTGCTATGCGAATTTACGGGCTAGGTTCCGGGCTGCGGCGGCGTCGGTAGTGTCTCGGTTTGAAACTTGACGTGGCTTGAAAGCACCAAGCGGACCCG
>JAZFVR010000402.1:0-3425 GCA_036447835.1 Alphaproteobacteria bacterium
GCCAACGGCGCCCGCGCCCTCGCCGCCGCGACGGGCTTGCGCGACGTTCCGGTGCTCGCGGTCGGCGAGGCGACGGCGGCCGCTGCCCGTGCCGCCGGCTTCGCCGAGGTCGCGGTGGCGGGCGGCGACGTCGCGGCGCTCGCCTGCCTCGCCGAGAGCCGTTGCGAGCCGCACGGCGGGCCGCTCGTCCACGTCGCCGGCGAGGCCGTCGCCGGCGACCTCTCGGGCCGGCTGGCCGAGCGCGGATTCACCGTGCGTCGCGCCGTCCTCTACGAGGCGCGCGTCGCCCGCGCGCTGTCGGCGGCGGCGGCCTCGGCGCTCGCCGCTGGCGAGATCGACGCGGCGTTCCTATATTCTCCCCGTACGGCGAAGACTCTCGTTTCCCTGGCCGAAAAGGCGGGGTTGGCGGCGGCGCTCGCGGGCGTTCGCGCGCTGTGCCTGAGCGCGGCGGTCGCCGAGGCGGCGGGCGCCGCCCGATGGCGCGAGGTATGCGTCGCCGCGCGGCCCGACGAGGTGTCGTTGCTGGCGCTCGTCAGCGGGTGACCCGGACGCCGGCCGGCGACTACGGATAGGCGGACATGGCGAAGCGTCGCAGCAACGGCGAGACCGAACAGCAAGCGGCCAAACCGGCGCCCGAACGCGCCGCCCGCGGCAAGGCGGGTGCCGCGTCGACCGGGGGCGCGGCGGCGAAGCCCGCGCCGAGGCGCGATGCGCCGCGGCCCGGCGGGCGTCGGGCGCGCGGCGTCGGCGGCACCGTCACGGCGGTGGTGATCGTCGCGCTCATCGCCGCCGTCGGCTATCTCGCCTGGCCGCGCGTGAAGCCACGGCTCGACGCCTATCTGCAGCCGGTCGCCGCGCCCGCGCCGGCCCCCGACGCGCCCGCGCCGGCCCCCGACATCGCCGGTCTCGAAACGCGCGTCGCGGCGCTCGAGGCGGCGCCGGACCAGCCGACCACCCCGGCGCCGGCCCCGGCGGCCGACCTCGTCGCGTGGATCGACGGCCTCGCCGAGAAGGTCGCGGCGCTCAACCAGCGCGTCGGCGCGCTCGAGGCCCGGCTCGAACGGACGCCGGCGCCCGATCTCACTCCGCTCGCGGCGCGTCTCGACGGCGTCGAGGCGCGTCTCGCGGCGGCAGCGGCCGACGACGGAGCCGCCGCCGCCGTGGCGGCGCTGGCCGAGCGAGTCGACGCGCTGACGGCGGCGGTCGAGGGTCGCGTCGCGGCGCTCGAAGCGCAAGCGGCCGCGTCGCAAGCGGCGCGCCCGGCGATGCTACTCGCGGTCGGCCAGCTGCGCGCGGCGCTGCGCGGGTCGGGGCCGTACCGGGCCGAGCTCGCGACGCTCGCCACTGTCGCCGGCGACGACGCCGGGATCGCGTCGGTGCTCGCCGCGCTCGAGGCGCGCGCCGACGGCGGCGTGCCGACGCCTGGCCTCTTGCGCGCGCGCTTCGCCGCCGTCGCCGGGGCGGTGGTGGGCGCCGCGATCGTCGCCGACGAGGGCACGTGGGTCGACCACACGGTCGCGCGCCTCGCCCGGCTGGTGACCGTACGGCGCGTCGGCGATGTCGCCGGCGACGCGCCCGACGCCGTCGTCGCCCGCGCCGAGGCGCGCCTCGCGGCCGGCGATTTCGCCGCCGCGGTGGCCGAGGTCGAGCGCCTCGCGGGCGCCAGTGCCGAAGCCGCCGCGGCATGGCTCGCCGACGCCCGCGCGCGGCTTGCCGCCGAGCGCACCCTGGCGGCGCTCGACGCGCGCGTCCTCGCCGCGCTCGCCACCGTGAACGGGGGCGGTTGACGCGACGATGCGGCGCCTCATCTGGTTCGTCGTCGTCATCGTCGCACTCACCGCGGTGGCGGTGTGGCTCGCCGACAATCCGGGCCGCGTCGATATCCGCTGGCAGAACTACGCGCTCAGCACCTCGGTCGCGGTGCTCGCCGTCGCCGTCGCGCTCGTCGCCGTCGTCTGCGCGGTCGTCTATCAGCTGTGGCGCTGGCTGCGCGCCGGTCCGCGGCGTCTCGTCGCCGGCCGTGCGGCGCGCCGGCGCGAGCAGGGCTATCTGGCACTGACCAAGGGACTCGTCGCCGTCGCCGCCGGCGATCCCAAGTCGGCGCGGCGCCACGGCAGGGAAACGGGCCGTCTCATCGACAACCCGCTCAATCTGCTGCTGCTCGCGCAGGCCGCGCAGCTCGAGGGCAACGAGACGGCGGCGCGGCGCCACTTCCGCGCCATGCTCGAGCACGCCGAGACCGAGTTCCTCGGCCTGCGCGGCCTGCTCGTACAGGCGACCAAGGCGGGCGACTGGAACGCGGCGCTCGGCCACGCGCGGCGCGCTTACGCGCTGCGCCCCGAGACCGAGTGGGTCAACAGCGCGCTGTTCGACCTCGAGGTCCGCGCCGGCGACTGGCGCGGCGCCCAGAAGGCGCTCGAATCGGCGGCGCGGCACAAACACGTCGGCGCCGCCGAGGAGCCGCGCCGGCGCGCGGTGCTGCTCGCCGAGCGCGCCCGCGCCGCGCGCGCGCAAGGCCGCGACGACGAGGCGTTGGCGCTGGCCCGCGAGGCGCACAAGCTGGCGCCCGATCTGGTCGCGGCGAACGGGCTCGCGGCCGGGTTGCTCGCCGCCGCCGGCAAGGAGCGCGCCGCGGCGCGGCTGCTCGAGGACGGCTGGGCGCAGGCGCCACACCCCGATCTCGCCCGCGCCTACGCCGCACTGGTGCCCGAGGAGCGGCCGTTGGAGCGGGTCAAGCGGTTCGAGCGCCTGGTGCGGCGCAACCCGGGCCACGCCGAAGGGCATATGGCGCTCGCCGAAGCCGCGCTCGCGGCCGAGCTGTGGGGGGCGGCGCGCGCTCACCTCGAGGCCGCCGTGCGCGAGCGCGCGACCCAGCGCGTGTTCCGCCTGCTCGCCACCCTCGAGGAGCGCGAGCACGCCGATGACGCGGCGGCGCGCGGCTGGCTGCTGCGCGCCGCGAGCGCGCCGGCGGACGCGGCGTGGGCGTGCGACAAATGCGGCGCGGTGAGCATCGCCTGGGGCGCGCGCTGCGACGCCTGCGGCGCTTTCGATGCGCTCGCCTGGAAGGCCCCGCCGGCCCCCGCTGTCGCGGTTGCCGCAGCAATCGAGGCGACGCCGCTGCCGGCGGTCGCGGACGAGGCCAGGCCCGCGGTGGTCGTTGACGCCACCCCGGTGCGCGAGTAGCTTCGCGCCCGTGCCGAAGTAGCTCAGTGGTAGAGCAACTGATTCGTAATCAGTAGGTCCGCGGTTCGAATCCGCGCTTCGGCACCAGCCGTTTCGCCGACGCGCCGGCCAAAGGCCGCGTGCAATTTCGTCCGGACAGACGGCGGATAGGCACCCCGGTTCGGTTGTCCGCCGGCCTTCGAATCCCAGCGAATAGCGCTTCGTTTTGGCCCGGGAGCCGCCCACGGGCGGCTGGGCTCCGC
>JAZFVR010000403.1:0-3529 GCA_036447835.1 Alphaproteobacteria bacterium
CTCCGCCACGGCCGAACGGCCCGAGGCGGCGGTGACGATCACCGTCACCTACGGGGTGATCGCGCTGCTCGCGCTCGCCGGTATCGTCGCGGCGGCGTGGGCGTTCGTCCACCTGCGGCTGGTTCGCCCTATCGCGGCGCTGACCAAGGGCGCCGAGATTCTGGCGCGGCTCGATTCCGAAGGCGCCATCGAGCTGCCGCATTTGCATGCCCTGGGCGCGCTCGTCGACGCGGTCGGCGAGCTCGGGCGCAAGCTGCGCGAGGCCCCGGGCGAGGCGCGCTCCTGATTATCAACCGGTGGCTCGCCGCGAACGCTTCAAGCGGGCTTGCCATATCCCCGGCGGGCGATTAAACGGCAGGCGGGGAACGGCACGATAGTGGACGGCGAGATGCGGCTCGATCGCGCGAGGGGACGCCTGTGGGACGACGCCGGCCGGCTGTTCGTTCCCGCGGGCCGCGAATGGGCGGCGGACGCCGGGGCCGCCGGCGGCGAGCCCGTGACACCCCAGGAGGCGGCGAGCTGGCTACAACGGGAGAGCGAGGCGCCGTGCCGTGCGCCCGTCGGCGTTATCGGCCCGCGCGAGGCGACGCCCGAGCAGTGCGGGATTGCGATGCGCCTCGGCGAAGGTCTCGCGCGCATGGGTGTCGTCGTTCTCTGCGGCGGGCGCCAGGGAGTCATGGAGGCGACGTGCCGCGGCGTCGCCGCCGGCGGCGGCATCTCCGTCGGCATCCTTCCCGACGACGACTGGAGCGCCGCCAACCGGTTCGTCACCATCCCCGTCGCCACCGGGCTCGGCGTCGCCCGCAACGCGGTCGTCGCCCGCGCGGCGCTGTGCCTCGTCGCGGTCGGCGGCGGCCACGGCACGTTGTCGGAGATCGCCTTCGGGCTGCAGTTCGGCAAGCCCGTCTTCGGGCTCGCCGACGCCCCCGCCGTTCCCGGGTTGCGCATGTTGCGAAACGCCGACGACGCTTGCGCGGCGGTCGCCCGCGTGTTGCTCAACCTCGGCTGAGGCGATGGCGAACCCGGCATCGAAGAAGGTCGTCTTCGTCGCGCTCGCCGGCAACTCGCTGATCGCAGCAACCAAATTCGCCGCCGCGGCGTTCACCGGCAGCTCGGCGATGCTCAGCGAGGCGATCCACTCGACGGTCGACACCGGCAACCAGCTCCTGTTGCTCCACGGCATCCGCCGCGCGGCGCGCCCGGCCGACGCCGCGCATCCCTTCGGCTACGGCATGGAGATCTACTTCTGGACCTTCGTCGTCGCCATCCTCATCTTCGGCCTCGGCGCCGGTGTCTCGTTCTACGAGGGCTACCAGAAAATATTGGCGCCCCATCCGGTGAGCGCCGCCGCCGTCAACTATGCCGTCCTCGCCGTCGCCCTGGTCTTCGAGGCCGGTGCGTGGTGGATCGCCTTCGTCGAGTTCCGCCGCGTGAAGGGCGCGCTCGGCTACCTCGACGCCGTGCGCGAGAGCAAGGACCCGACCGTCTTCACGGTGCTGTTCGAAGACAGCGCCGCCATGCTCGGCCTCGTCGTCGCCTTCGTCGGCATCGCTCTCGCCGAGATGCTCGACATGCCCATGCTCGACGGCGTCGCCTCGCTCGGCATCGGCCTGATCCTCGCGGTGACGGCGGCGTTGCTCGCGTACGAGTGTAAGGGCCTCTTGATCGGCGAGAGCGCGCGGCCCGCAGTGGTGCACGGCATCCGGCGACTGCTCGGCGAGCGGCCGGGGATCATCGCCATCAACGAGGTGCTGACGATGCACCTCGGCCCGCGCGACGTGTTGGTCAACCTCAGCGTCGACTTCAGCGACCGCCTCACCTCGGGCGAGGTCGAGCGCGAGATTTCGCACATGGAGCGCGCCATCAAGGACGCCTTTCCGGTCGTCACCCGCGTCTTCATCGAGGCGCAGAGCGTGGGCGGCCACCGCGCCGCCGAGCGCGCCGGGGAGCGCCTGACCGGGGCCGAGGACACGCCGTAGCGCCGCGACCTCGGCGCCGCCCGCGCGCCGTCGCCACACGATCGCCGCAAAGTTTCCCAACTTCGGCACGTTGTCGCCAAAAGGTTGCCCGATTGTCGTGAAACCGTGTCGCCCCTGTCCATCCGGGCGGCGCGGCGCCGAAGCCGCAACCCGCCCACCGCACACAAGGGGGCGATGATGGCACGATTCACGCGTGGTCCCGTCACATTCAACCACCTCGCCGGCACGTTCGCCGCGCTGCTGGCGCTGTTCGCGATCCTGACCGCAGCGGGCGCCGCAGGCGCACGGCCGTCCGCGGCGACCGGGCAGGCCGGAGGCGAATTTCTGCCGCGCACGGCGCTCGCCGACGTCGGCCGCGGCACCCTCGTCTTCGACACCGGCGACGCCGAGATGCTGCGCATCGCGCCGGAAGTCGCCACCGACGTCCATATCATCGTCAGCGGGCTCGTCGCCCGCACCCGCGTCAGCCAGACCTTCCGCAACCCGGGCGACGACTGGGTCGAGGGCGTCTACGTCTTCCCGCTGCCCGAAACCGCCGCCGTCGACCGCCTTCGGGTGCGCGTCGGCGAGCGCGTCATCGAAGGCCGCATAAAGGAGCGCGACGAGGCGCGCCGCGTCTACGAGACGGCGAAGCGGGAGGGCCGCAAGGCGGGGCTCATCGAGAGCGAGCGGCCCAACATCTTCACCACCTCGATCGCCAACATCGGCCCCGGCGAGGAGATCGCCGTCGACATCGAATACCAGGAGGTGCTGCGCTACGACCAGGGGCGCTTCCGCCTGCGCTTCCCGATGGTCGTCGGCCCGCGCTACATCCCCGGCGCCATCGAGACAGTGAGCATCGGCCCCGGCGGCTGGGCACTCGGCAACGCGCGCGTACCCGACGCGGCGCGCATCACCGCGCCGGTGGCGCACCCCGACTTCGGCAAGCGCAACCCGCTGCGCCTCCGCGTCGACCTCAACCCGGGCTTCGCGCTCGCCGAGCTGGCGAGCACCTACCACCCCGTCGCCGCCAGCGAAACCGGCGACGGCCGCTACGCGATCAGCTTGCGCCAGGGCAAGGTCCCCGCCGACCGCGACTTCGAACTCGTGTGGACGCCCGAGACCGGCACCGCGCCGGCGGCCGGGCTGTTCGTCGAATCGAAGGGCGAGCACGACTACGTCCTCGTCATGGTCGTGCCGCCCGCCGCCGCGCCCGACGACGACGCGGCGCGGGCGCTGCCGCGCGAGGTGATCTTCGTCGTCGACACATCGGGCTCGATGGCCGGCGGCTCGATCGAGCAGGCGAAGGCGGCGCTCATCCTCGCCATCGAGCGCCTGGCGCCCGGCGACCGCTTCAACGTCATCGAGTTCAACAGCCGGACGTCGGCGTTGTTCGGGCGCGCGCGCGTCGCCGACGCCGGCGCCCGCGCCCGGGCCATCCGCGACGTCGCGGGTCTCGACGCCAACGGCGGCACCGAGATGGCGCCGGCGCTCGAGCGCGCGCTTTCCGGGCGCGCGCCCGACGGCTACCTGCGCCAGGTGATCTTCCTCACCGACGGCTCGGTCGGCAA
>JAZFVR010000404.1:0-2173 GCA_036447835.1 Alphaproteobacteria bacterium
CAGCCTGCTCGCGCTCGGTTACGCGGGCTGGGCGCCCGGCCAGCTCGACGCCGAGATCCAGGCCAACGGCTGGCTCCATGTGGATCCCGACGATGATCTGATCTTCGGCGGCGATCTCGACAAGAAGTGGGAGCAGGCGATCAACAAGCTCGGCATCGACCTCTCCGTGTTCTCGGGCGTCGCCGGGCGGGCGTAAGCGCCGGCGGACACGGCCGCGCCGCTCACCTGACGGCGGCGAAATAATCCCCCGACAGCATCGCGAACAGCAGGTGGTCCTGCCACTGGCCGTTGATGCGAAGGTAGTCCCGCGCATAGCCCTCCTCGTGGAACCCGAGCTTGCGCAAGAGGCCCTGGCTCGCCGCGTTGTCGGGCAGGCAGGCGGCCTCGAGCCGGTGCAGGCCGAGCGTCTCGAAGACGAACGGCAAGAGACTGGTGATCGCCTCGCACATCAGCCCCTGGCGCGCGTGCGGCGCGCCGATCCAGTAGCCGAGGCTGCACGACATCGAGATGCCGCGCTGCAGGTTGCTGAGCGTGACGCCGCCGAGAAGCGCGTCGTCGTCGCGGCGGAAAACGAAGAAGCCGTGGCCGGTGTTCTCACGCGCGTCGCGCGCCAAACGGCGCAGGCGGCGGCGGAAGGCGGCGCGGCTCAGGGCGTCGGCGGGCCACTTGGGCTCCCACGGCTCGAGGAAGCTACGCGACGCGGTGCGCAGCTCGGTCCAGGCGTGCTGGTCGCTCGCGCGCGGTGCGCGCAGATAGACGCGCGGCCCCTCGAGCGGCAGCGCCGGGGCGGGGGATGGCACGGGCCTCAGGAATCCGAACACGGGTCCACCGCGCTTCACGTGAGCCGCGCGCAGGTCTTGTCGTAGGGCTCGACGCCGGCCACCGGGCCCAGCGCCGTAATCGTCGGCTGCCCGCTCTCGATGAGCCGCCGCGTCGTGCGCGTGATGGCGTCGCCGTCGACCGCCTCGATGCGCTCGATGATCTCGGCGGGCGGGATCGGGCGGCCGAAGATCAACATCTGGCGGCCGATCTGTTCGCAGCGCGCCGACGGGCTTTCGAGCGACATCAGGAGAGCCGCCTTGAGCTGTGCCCGCGCGCGGTCGAGCTCGTCCTCGCGAACCGCCTCGGCGATCTTCACGATCTCGCCGCAGATCACCGGCACGAGCTCGCCGACATGCGTGTCGCCGGCGCCGGCGTAGATGCCGAACAGGCCGCCGTCGACGTAGCTCGAGGCAAACGAGAACACCGAGTAGGCGAGGCCGCGCTTCTCGCGCACCTCCTGGAACAGGCGCGACGACATGCCGCCGCCGAGCGCCGTCGCCAGCACCTGCTGGGCGTAGAAGTCGGGATCGGTGTAGGAGACGCCGTTGAATCCCATCACCAGATGCACCTGCTCGAGGTCCCGGTTCTGGCGCCCGTCGCCGCCGCGATAGTCCGCCGGGTCGACGCTGCCGCGAGCGCGGTGCGGCAGCGAATCGAACGCCTCGCCGGCGAGCGCGATGAGGGCGTCGTGGTCGACCCGCCCCGCCGCCACCACGACCATGCGCTCGGCGCCGTAATGCTCGGCCATGTAGCCGGCGATGGCGTCGCGCGAGAAGCCGCTGACGCGCTCGGCCGTGCCCAGGATCGAGCGGCCGAGCGGCTGGTCGGGGTAGGCGGTCTCCTGGAACAGGTCGAAGACGAGGTCGTCTGGGGTGTCGTGGACTTGGGCGATCTCCTGAATCACCACCTCGCGCTCGCGCTCGAGTTCGTCGTCGGGCATGGTGGTGTGCTGCAGGATGTCGGCGAGGATGTCGACCGCGAGCGGCACGTGCTCCTTGAGCACACGGGCGACGAAGGCGGTGTGCTCGCGCGAGGTGTAGGCGTTGAGGTAGCCGCCCACGGATTCGATCTCCTCGGCGATCTGCAACGCGTTGCGGCGGTGCGTGCCCTTGAACGCCATGTGCTCGAGCAGATGCGAGATGCCGTTGTGCTCGGCGCTCTCGCAGCGCGCGCCGGCGTCGACCCACACTCCCACCGCCGCGGTCTCGAGCCCCGGCATGTCGACGCTGACGACGCGCAGGCCGCTATCGAGCGTGGTGAGCGTTGGCACCGTCATGCCGCGCCTTTGCCTAATCGCAGGTTGCCTGCCGTCTGGCGTATCAAAGCTTGCACGGCGGCGAGGTCGTTTGGC
>JAZFVR010000405.1:0-3325 GCA_036447835.1 Alphaproteobacteria bacterium
TTCCTCGCCTCCGACCCGGCATGGGCGGACAAGTTCCGCGAGGCGGGCTTGCCGATCGTCGGCGACGATATCAAGAGCCAGGTCGGCGCCACCATCGTTCATCGCTCGTTGGCGCGCCTGTTCGGGGACCGTGGCGTACGCCTCGACCGGACCTATCAGCTGAACACCGGCGGTAACACCGACTTCCTCAACATGTTGGCGATCGAGCGGCTGAAGTCGAAGAAGATTTCCAAGACCGAGTCCGTCCAGTCGCAGCTCGATGAGCGGCTCGATGCCAGGAATATCCATATCGGCCCGTCCGATTACGTGCCGTGGCAGGATGACAACAAGGTCTGTTTCATCCGGATGGAGGGACGCGGCTTCGGGGGTGCGCCCATCGAACTCGAACTCCGGCTGTCGGTCCAGGACTCTCCCAACAGCGCGGGCGTCGTCATCGATGCTGTCCGCTGCGCCAAGGTGGCGCTCGAACGCGGTATCTGTGGTCCGTTGGAGGCGGTCTCCGCCTACTACATGAAGAGCCCCCCGAAGCAGATGCGCGACTCGGTCGCCCGCGAGATGTCCGACGCATTCATCCGCGGGATCGGCGCTGCCGGGGGTGAATTTGACCGGATCGGCCACACCGTCGCCGGTGAATAGACCCGCCCCGCAACCTGTTCCGCAGCGAAAGGGCCGCGCCACCGGTCCGGACCGCGCTGTCGCGGTCCGGACCGCAGGACCTGCATGGAGCGACAGACTGCTGGCGCTCCACCACGCGGTGCGGGCGGCGGTGTTGCAGAGCGATCGCGGGAGCGCCGGGGTCGCTAACGCGAAGGGGGACGACGTCAAGCTGTTCGACCTCGCCGCCGACGACGCGGCGATTGCCTTTCTCGAGACACTCGCGGTGCCGCTCATCATCGATTCGGAAGAGGCGGGGCGGCGGCGGGTCGGGTCCGGCGCGCCCCGTTACCGGCTCGTCCTCGACCCCGTGGACGGCTCCGACAACTGGGCGCGGGGACTACCGCTGTCGGCCCTGTCCTGCGCCGTGCTGCCTCCGGACGCACCGTTGCACCCCGACCGTGTCGAGGCGGCGATCGTCGGTCCGTTCGATCGTGACCCGCCGCTGGTCGCCCGGAAGGGTTCGGGCGCATGGCGCGGCGCGGCGCGCCTCGAGACCTCGGCTGTGCGCCGCCTCGCCGATGCCGTGATCTCGATCGAACTCAACCACTTCGCACCACCTCCGGGCCTCGCGCGGATGATGGCGGCGGCGCGCGGTATCCGCAGTTACGGCTGCGCCTCGCGCGCCCTCGCCTTCGTCGCCTGTGGCGCGACCGACGCGCACGTCGACCTGCGCGGAAGGCTGACCGCGGAGAGTTATCTTGCCGCCGCGCGACTGGTGATCGAGGCGGGAGGATGCGTCGCCGGGATCGACGGTGCGCCGTTGCCGGACGCGCCCGACCTGACCGTCGGTGTCAGCCTGATCGCCGCCGCGAACCGGGCGTTGTGCGACGAAATTCTCGACCGCTTGGGCGATGACGGAGGGTGACGGGCAGACGGCGGCGCCCGAGGTCGCGGTCATCCTCGCCGCCGGCCTCGGATCACGGCTTTACCCGAAAACCGACGTGCCGAAGCCCTTGACGATGGTGCTCGGCCTGACGCTCGCCGAGCGGGTCGTCTGCGCGTTGCGCGCCACGAGCGTCGGACGCTTGATCGTTACTCTTGGCCACGAAGCCGAGACAGTCAGCGCACATTTCACCGGCATTGCCCGGCGTCGCGGGGTGGCGGTCGAGTTCGCCGAGGCGAGCGATTGGCGACTTGGCAACGGTGCGAGCGCGCTCGCCGCCAAGGGGCGGACCGGCGACGGGCCCTTCTTCCTGGTCATGACAGACCACCTTTTCGACCCGGAGATCGCTCGCGCGCTTGCTGGCAGCGCGCCTGCGCCCGGCGAAATGTGCCTCGCCGTGGACCGCGACAAGGCCGGTATCTCCGACCTCGACGACGTCACCCGGGTGCGGACCGCCAGCGGTCGTATCGCGGAGATCGAGAAGGCCCTTCCGGAGTGGGATGCAGCCGACACCGGCGTGATGCTGTGCACCGGTGGTCTTTTCGAAGGACTCGAGCGGGCCGCGGCGAAAGGGCGGCACGGGCTTTCCGACGGCCTGCGCGAGCTGGCGCACGAAGGGCGCGCGAGGGTCGTCGACGTGACCGGACGCTCCTGGCTCGACGTCGACACGCCCGAGGCCTTGCGCGAGGCCGAGCGGCGGCTGATGCGCGAGCAGGGAGGCAAGAGCCGCGACGGCCCGGTCTCGCGCCACCTCAACCGGCCGGTTTCCCGGTGGTTGACGCGCTACCTGGTGCGCACCCCGGTGACGCCGCACCAGGTTTCCGTGCTGTCGTGGGCGCTGTCGTGCGTCGCCGCGGCGTTGTTCGCGGCGGGCGGCTACCCGGCGCTCGCGGCCGGCGGCGCGATCGCCCAGTTCGCCTCGATCATCGACGGCTGCGACGGCGAGATCGCACGGCTGAAACATGCGCAGAGCGAGTTCGGCGGCTGGTTCGACGCGATCCTCGACCGGTATGCCGACGCCTTCCTGTTGTTCGGCCTGATGTGGCACGCGTTCGCGTCGACCGACACACAGTTGTCCCTGGTGCTTGGGTTCGCGGCGATTGTGGGATCGTTTCTGAACAGCTACACGGCGGACAAGTACGACGGGCTGATGGCAAGGAAGCTCCAGGGCGCGTCCTATTTCAGGCTGGGCCGCGATGTCCGGGTGTTCGTCATCTTTCTCGGTGCCGTCATGAATCAGCCCCTGATCACCCTGGGCGTCGTCGGAGTGGTGATGTACGTGGAAGGGGTTCGTAGGATCGTGATATTTGGGCGCGCCCCCGCGGCATGAAAGGTCACAGGACCAGGGCCTCGGGCCCGAGCGGTGACGACCTCAATCATCATAGTTGGCGCGAATTTTCGCTCCCGTTCTCATAACCCGAACGTCGCAGGTCCAAATCCTGCCGGCGATTTCGCCTCAAACCGGCAACACACCCGATTGCAGCTTGAGTTGGTTGCGGGCTCGGAATTTGAGCCTGCGTCTGGTCCGCCGAAGCGCCGGTTTTGGCCAATTTCCCGCAGCGCACGGTCTCGCCACCAAGGTCGGCGTTCTCCTCCAAATGCAGACATAGGACACCGAGGTCGCCGGAGTCGGGTCTTGGCTACAGGCGGTAGTGCCTAAATGCGCGCATTTGCAACCGGTGTTGGCTTTAAAGCCGACATTGGCGCCCCGCCGCTGACCCAACTGTCGTTTATGGGTACAGAACCTAGTGCAGGGTCAGCACCGATCCCAGCATGCGCACCTCG
>JAZFVR010000406.1:0-22424 GCA_036447835.1 Alphaproteobacteria bacterium
GCTCGACCGGGCGATCCGGAAGCACGCCTAGCGTCGTTTTGGGGCCCTGTTGCGGCGCAGCCGGTAGCGGGGCCGACGAGGGTCGCGCCACCCGGTCCGCCGGTGACGGGAAAGGCGCGCCGGCTCAGGGCTCCGCCAGCTTTCCGCCGCCGAAGAAGGTCGGCACGTATCGCGGCGCGCCGATCGCTTCCATGAACCGCCGCTTCGTCACCACCGGATCGAACGCGGCCGGCGGCACGACGACATCGAGATCGGGTTCGGTGGCCAACGCCAGCAACGACGGGCCGTGCGCCTCGAGCGCCGAGACGAGCGCCGGTCGAAACGCTTCCACCGAGCCGATCGTCTCGGCGCGCCTCAGGCCCGCGGCACGGCCGAGAGCGGCGAGGTCGAGGGCCGGATTGGTCAGCGGCTGGCCTCCCGAGGCGGCGTGGAGCCCGTTCTGGATCAGCAGTACGGTGAGGTTCTTCGGGGCGACCGCCCCCACGGTCACCAGACCTCCCATATGCATCAGCAACCCGCCGTCGCCCTCGACCACGACGACCTTGCGCTCGGGCTGCGCCACGGCAAGCCCCAGAGCCAACGGCAAGGCCAGGCCCATGGCGTCCTCGAGGTAGAAGTTCTCGGGCGCATCGCGGACGACGGCCCACAGATACGACGCGTTGCCGAGGGCGGTGACGACGAGCGTCTCCCCGGGAAGGGTATCGGCGAGCGCCCGGTAATAGTCACCGCGCGTCGGGCTCGAGGCGCTCACCATTGAATATCCTCGCGCGACATGAGCAGGACGAAGGGAGCGGACGATTCCTCGGCGTAGGTCGCCGCGTTTTCGACCTGGGGGCCGATGGGGCGCGCGCGATCGGCCACGGCATAACGCATGCCGAACCCCCGAAGGACGGGTTCGGTCACGCGGCCCTTGGGGATGTGATAGAAGACCGCGTCCTCGGGCGTGCCCCGATACGATGCCAGCATCAACAGGGGAAACTGATAGCGCTGGGCGAGACAGACCATTCCCGCGCCCATGCTCAAGAGTCCGACGTTCTGGATGAGGAGCACCGTGCGCGCGCCGCCGAGGCGCGCCCCGCAGGCGATCGCCAGCGCCTCCTCCTCGTGGGTCGCGCGGATGAGCGACATCGCGGGTTGCCGCTCGATGCGGATCAGGATCTCGCCGAGCCAGCTGTCGGGGACGGACACCGCGACCACGAAGCCGAGCCGCTCGAGCGCGTCCAGCAGCTCGGACGGACGGTGCGCGGTATCCGCCTTCCCTTGGCGCGTCATGGTCGCGCTCCCTCGCGCTGCGTCAGGCAATCGCCGCAGCCGTTTCGGTCCCCGGCGTTATTCGGTCCCCGGCGTTATACGTGCCGTCATGCCCCACGACAACTCCGGCGAAATTCTTCGCCGACCGATCGCGTCTCGCCCAAGTCCCCAAAACCCCGGGGGTTTTCCCTTGATCTGGAGCATTGGTACTATCTATCATAAGACAAGAACAATTTGACCCCAAGGGCTCGACCGAAATGGGTCGGGCGCGGTGATCGGTCTTGGGGCATGGGGAGGCGTACACGATCATGTCGGCACGGTCACGATACCGTTGGCGTCGGGCGACGGCGCCATCGCGGTTCCATCTCGTCGGCACCCAGCGATCTCCCCGGGCAATGCGATCGGTCCGGACGAATTCGCGAACCTAGGCTCGTCGCGCGCCGGTCCGGCGACGCTTCGCGCACCGGGTTTCGCGGCATCGTTCCGTGAACGGTCGGTCTCTGGTCGATCTCTTTGAGGAGGTGTTCGATGAAATACGTTACGCGTGCGCTGAAGGTAGTTGCGGCCGGGATCGTGGTTCTGGTTCTGGCGATCAACGTCTCCGGTCAGGCCGGTGCGGCTTCCGATCCCATCAAGCTCGTCATGGTCGGCTCGTGGCCGCCCAAGGTATCGTCCGCCGCCGATATAGGCATCAAGTTCATGGACACGGTGAACGAACTCGCCGGCGGCAGACTGGTCATCGAGTTCAAGGGTTCGAAAGACGTCATCCCCACGTTCGACCAGCCCGAGGCGCTGGTGCGGGGCGTGTTCGACGTCTGGTACGGCGCTCCCAACTACTGGGCCGGGGTCGTTCCGGGCGGCTACTTTACCGAGCTCTCGCCTTACGAAATTCCGGACAACGGGCCCGGAAGCGAGCTCTTCGATTTCGTCGTCAAGATGTTCGAGCGTCATGGCGTCCGCTATCTCGGGCACTTCTCCGGCGAGCCGGACACCGGCAACCACTTCATGTACACGCAGGAGGAGACCTCGGGCATCGCCGATCTCAAGGGGCGGAAGATCCGGGTGCCGCCGCTCACGCGCTTCTTCGTCAAGGCGATCGGCGCGGAGCCCGTGACCCTGCCTCCGGGCGAGGTCTATCTCGCCCTCGAGCGCGGCGCCGTCGAGGGCTTCACATGGCCGTTCTACGACGGCTTCACCAATTTCGGCTGGCATGAGGTGTCGAAGTACATCGTGCATCATCCCCTCTACCGGGACGGCATCAGCATCAAGATGAACCTCGACAGTTGGAACGGCATTCCCGAGGATCTGCAGAACATCATCCTCGAGGCCGTGCGCAAGACACAGGCATGGTCGCAAGGCTGGGTTTCCGCGTTCCAGGCCACCCAGCTCGCAGGAATGCAGGCGGGGGGCATGAAGGTCATCGAGTTCTCCGACGCAGAAGCCAAGCTCTGGCAGACGACCGCCAGCGAGGCCCTGTGGGCTCATTTCAAGACCGTAATGAGCGCCGAGGACTATGCCACCGCCAGACGGCTGCTGGGGGACGAATAGGCAGGAAGTGGCGTGCCGGCGGGCCCGAGCATGATCGGGCCCGGCCGCTTTCCGGTTCGGCCGCGGCGGGTTTCGCCATCGACGGGGCGTCGTGGTGTGAGCCCGCCGCCGGTCGGGCGCCGTGGCGCAAAGCCGTCGCGTCATAACCGGCCGACCGGTCGTGTCGACATCACGAGAGCCGATATCTGTTTCGGATCCCGGCTTTGCGGCACGCAGCCGTACCGTTCGGGATCGCTCGACCGGAATCGCGATCCTTGAGCGGGAAAGGCACTGACCGGGCCCGACCGCACGGCGGAAGCGAACGGGCCCTGCGCGTGTTCGACCGGATCGTCGATACCGGCGCCGTATTGGCCGCCGTCATTCTGATCGCCGTCATGCTGGCGACGACCGTCAAGGTCGTCTTCCGCTACGGTCTCCACGAAGGCCTGATCGGGGTCGACCAGATCAGCGGCACCATGCTGCTTTACATAACCTTTCTGGGTGCGGCCTGGGTCTTGCGGCGCGAGGAGCACGTCACGATCGATCTCTTCGTGAACGTGCTCGGGCCGCGCGCTCGCCGCCGCATGGAGGTCGTCAGCTCCGTCCTCGGGGCTCTCATCTGCCTCACCCTGGCGCTGTTCGGAACGCTCGAGGTGATCACGTCGTTGCAGAAGGGGATCCGCATTCCGGCCGAGATCGAGATTCCCAGGGCGATCAACCTGGTCGTCATCCCGCTCGGCTGCCTGTGCCTCGGCCTGCAATTCATGCGGCGTGCCTGGCTGCACCTGCATGGCGCCGGGCCGGCGCAAACGATCGCGACAAAGGGGGAATAAGGTTCGTTGGAGTGGTGGGTTTACCTGCTGTTCTTTTTCGGCGGCCTGGGCGCGCTGCTGCTCATCGGTCTGCCCGTCGCCTTCGCCTTCATGCTCGTCAATCTGGTCGGGGTCTACGCCTTCTGGGGTGGCATGATCGGCCTCAAGCAGCTGATCCTCAGCATCGACAGCTCGGTATCGACGTTCGTCCTTGTGCCGATCCCCATGTTCATTCTGATGGGATCGGTGTTGTTTCATTCGGGCGTCGCCTACAAGATGATCGACGTTCTCGACGAATGGCTGGGGCGTATCGCCGGCAGGCTGGCGGTGCTTGCCGTGTGTGCCGGCGCGATGTTCGCCACGCTCACCGGCGTCGCCATGGGCAGCGTGGCCATGCTGGGCTCGACGTTGGCGCCGGACATGGAGCGCCGTGGCTACGCAAAGTCGATGTCGCTGGGACCGATCCTGGCGAGCGGCAGCCTGGCGATTATGATTCCGCCGAGCGCACTGGCGATCATCCTGGCCAGCCTGGGCAGATTCTCGGTGGGTAAGCTCCTCGTCGGAATCATCGTGCCCGGGTTCCTGCTGGCCTGTGTCTATATCGCCTACATCGTGATCCGCTGCCGGCTGCAACCGTCTCTGGCGCCGGCCTACGCCGTCGAGCCGACGCCGCTGTCGCTTCGCCTCCGGAACACCGTCCGCTACGTGCTGCCGCCGCTCTCCATCGTCTTCCTGGTCATCGGCGCGATCTTCCTCGGCATCGCCACGCCGACCGAGGCCGCAGCCGTCGGCGCCCTGCTCAGCTTCCTTGTGGCGGTGGCCTATGGAAAGCTGACCTGGGAGGTGACCAAGAAGGCGGTCGGCTCGGCGACCTCGCTGTCGGTCATGGTGCTCGTGATCCTGACCGGCTCGGCCGCCTTCAGCCAGCTGTTGAGCTTTTCCGGGGTCACCCCCGCCATCACCAATCTCGCCACCAACCTGCCGGTCGACCCGATCGTCGTTCTGATCCTGATGCAGATCGTCGTGATCTTTCTCGGCATGTTCATCGAACAGACGTCGATCGTCATCGTCACCATCCCGATCTTCATGCCGATCGTCAGATCCATGGGGTGGGACCCGATATGGTTCGGCGCGATCATGGTGCTCAACCTGGAGATGGCGACGATCTCGCCGCCATTCGGACTGTCGCTGTTCGTCATGAAAGGCATCGCCTCGCCGAGCACGACCATGGGCGACATCTACCGGGCGGCGCTCCCCTTCATCGGGCTCAACCTGATCGTCATGGCGATCATGATCGCCGTTCCGGCAACGGTGCTCTGGCTACCCGGCCTGATGAAGTAACCCGCAGGGCGCTCATGTCCCTTATCCGCGTGCCGCGGCGAACCCCTTGATTGGGTGCGCGCCCTAATCCGAGAGCGTGAGCGGGTTGAAGCGCGTTTCGGTGTCGTAGACGTCGAGGCCTTCGCGGCGCTTGAGGAAGCCGACCGCGGCGTAGGTGAGCGGCGTCGCTGCGGCCTCGTAGGCGGTCTTGGCGATCCATTGCGTGGCGACGATCGAGACCAGTGCGCCGAACGGAATCTCGCCGGCGAACGCCACGGTGATGAAGATCAGCGAATCGAGCCCCTGGCCGACGATCGTCGAGCCGATGGTGCGCGTCCACAACCAGCGCCCCCGCGTCGCGATCTTCATCTTCGCCAGCACGAAGGCGTTGGCGAACTCGCCGACGAGATAGGCGAGGAACGAGGCGAGCAGGATGCGCGGGGCGTAGCCGAGGATGCGCTCGTAGGCGGCCTGGCCGTCCCAGAACGACGCGGCGGGCAGCGCCCCGGCCGCCCAGATCGCGGCCACCGCCATCACGTTGCAGGCGAAGCCGAGCCAGATCACCCGGCGCGCCTGTCGGTAGCCGTAGACCTCGGTAAGCACGTCGCCGACGATGTAGCTGATGGGGAAGATGACGATCGCCGCCGGCAGCACCACGCCGCCGACGCCGATCAGCTTGACGGCGATGATGTTGGCGGTGATCAGCGCGGTGACGAAGATGGCGGCGACGACGACCAGCCACGGGCTGCGCCGCCCGCTTGCGCCCGCATCTGTGTCCGATTCGCTCATGCCGCCGCCACAGGAGCGCGGCCGGGCGGCATTGTCAATGGTGGCGGGCCAAAACTGAAAGTCAGGACGGCGTCTTGACTTTTGCAGCCCGCGACTGCGGGCCGCCGCGTATGCGGCGAAAGCCTGCGTGGCGTTTGAACGCAGCAGAGCCGCAAGAATTGCGGCTCTGCGTATGAGTCACTCGCGCAGTCGGAAGTGCAGGAGCAAGGTGCGCTGGAACGGCCGGAAGTTGTCGTCGGAGATCATATAGAGGTGGATCGCGCCGTCGGCGGCGCGGCGCAGCGCCAGACCCTCGAAATTGTCGACCGTGAACGGCAGTTCGAGCCGCGCGATCTCGCGCCCCTCGAGCGTCGCGCCGGGGGCGATCGCGTCCCCGTCGATGCGGCGCAACCGCACGGCGGCGCCGGCGACGATGGTGAAGCGGCGCTCGAGCGCGAGCACGTCGCCGTCGGGCAGGGTGGCGAGCGATGTCGGCCAGAACCCGTTGTCGACAGCGTAATACAGTGGCTGTTCGCCGTCGCCGAGCAGCCAGCCGCGCACCGTCTGCGGGTCCTTGAGAAACTTCTCGGTGAGCACCAGCAAGCGCCCGTCGGCGAGCTCCGTGAGCGCTTCGAGACTGCCGTTGACCGGCGCCGCGGCAAGCGCGACCGGCACGGCAAGCGCGCGCGCCGGGGCGAGAACGTCGCCCTCGCGGTAGGCCCAGATGCGGTGCCGGCCTTCGAAGCTGACCACAAGCGTGCCGTCGGCGAGGCGGGCGATCTCCTCGGCATCGTGCCACGGCCGCGAGACCGGGCGGCCCTTTTCGTCGCGGATCGGGTAGACCGCGCCGTCGGCGAGCCCCGTGAGCCTGCCGTCGCCATCGTGGACGAGGCGCGCGGTGATCCAGTGGCCGCGGTCGCTGACGGCGGTCATGCGCGTGCCGTCGGTGCTGATCGCGAGGCCCGAGAGCCCGCCGAACCGGGAATCGCCGGCGGTGAGTGCCAGGCCGCCCAGATACTCGAGCGCGCCGACCGTCGACTGCGCGCGGTCGGCCGGATTGAGCGCCACGCTTCGCGTGTGGATCTCGAGCGGTTCCGCCGCCGCGGGCGGCGCGACGGCGATGCTCGCCACCAAGGCGGCGGCATAGCGCGCGCACGCAAACGTGAACCGGCGGCCGCGTGCTCGTGGCTTGGTCGGCGAGCCGGCGCGCAGTAGACTCCCCGGCCAACCGCGGCACCACCGCCGGAATGCAACAGGGAGGAGACTGCAACCATGCTCGCGCGCCGTGCCGTTCTCACGACCATCGCCCGCGGCATCGCCGGGGTGCCGCTCGCCGCCATTCTCGCCGACCCCCGTCTCGCGCGCGCCGCCGCCGAGACGCTCGCGACGGTGTCGCTGACCACCGCCGGGGGCAGGACAGTCCGCGCCGCTCTCGCGCTTCCCGCGCGCACGCCGGCGCCGGCGGTGCTGCTCGTCCACGAGTGGTGGGGCCTCAACGACCAGATCAAGGCGGTCGCCGCGGAATTCGCGCGAGAAGGCTATGCCGGGCTCGCGGTCGACCTCTACGACGGCAGGGTCGCGACCACGCGCGAGGACGCGCGCACCTACGTGCAGGCGGTCGACGCGGCCGCCGCGACCGAGGCGCTCGCCGCGTGGATCGACTGGCTCAGGGCACATACGAGCACGACTGGCAAGGTCGCCACCGTCGGCTGGTGCTTCGGCGGCGGCTGGTCGCTCAACGCCTCGCTCGCGCGCCCCGTCGACGCCACCGTCGTCTATTACGGCCGGGTCACCAAGTCGGCGGCCGAGCTCGCGCCGCTCGCGGGCCCGGTGCTCGGCCATTTCGGCACACGCGACAGGCGGATCAACCGGGAGATGGTGGGGAAATTCAAACGCGCGATGGAGGCCGCCGGCAAGCCGTTCGAAGAGCACTGGTACACCGCCGATCACGCCTTCGCCAACCCGACCGGCGCGCGCTACGACGCCGAGGACGCGGCGCTGGCCTGGCGACGAACGCTGGCGTTCCTCGGGGAGCACCTGAGGTAGCGGATCGCCGCTGCCGTCGTCAGTGGACGACGGCGCCGCGGCGGCGCGTCGGGCGCTCGTGCTCGTCGTCGAACAGCTCGGCGAGCTTCTCGAGCATGGCGCCGCCGAGCTGCTCGGCGTCGACGATGGTCACCGCGCGGTGGTAGTAGCGGGTGACGTCGTGGCCGATGCCGATGGCGATGATCTCGATCGGCGAACTGCTCTCGATCCAGCCGATGACCTCGCGCAGGTGGCGCTCGAGGTAGTTGCCGCTGTTCACCGAGAGCGTCGAGTCGTCGACCGGCGCGCCGTCGGAGATCACCATCAGGATGCACCGCTGCTCGGGCCGGCCGAGCAGGCGCTGGTGCGCCCATAACAGCGCCTCGGCGTCGATGTTCTCCTTCAGCAGCCCCTCGCGCAGCATCAGCCCGAGGCTCTTGCGCGCCCGCCGCCACGGTTCGTCGGCGGCCTTGTAGACGATGTGGCGCAGGTCGTTGAGGCGGCCCGGATTCGCCGGCTTGCCCTCGGCGAGCCAGCGCTCGCGCGACTGACCGCCCTTCCACGCACGCGTGGTGAATCCGAGAATCTCGACCTTGACCCCGCAGCGCTCGAGCGTGCGCGCGAAGATGTCGGCGCTCATCGCCGCGACGGTGATCGGCCGGCCGCGCATCGAGCCCGAGTTGTCGATCAGGAGCGTCACCACGGTGTCGCGGAAATCGCTCTCCTTCTCCTGCTTGTACGACAGCGGCGTCATCGGGTTGGCGACGATGCGGGCGAGACGCGCAGTGTCGAGCAGCCCCTCGTCGACGTCGAACTCCCAGCTGCGCGACTGCTTGGCCAGAAGCCGCCGCTGCAGGCGGTTTGCGAGCTTGGCGGTGACGCCCTGGAGGCGGGTGAGCTGGAGGTCGAGCTGGGCGCGCAGCCGGCTCAGCTCGCCGGATTCGCACAGGGTGGCGGCGTCGATCACCTCGTCGAAGTCGGTCGTGTAGACGCCGTAGGCGGGCTCGCCGCGTTCGTTCGCCCGCGCCCATTCGGGCCGCCACGGCCGGTCGGCGCGGCCCGGCTCGTCGGAGCCCGAGCCGGCGGCCTCGTCGTCGAGGTCGCCGACGTCGACCGCTTCCTCGCCCATCTGCTCGTCGTCGTCGGCGGCAGCGAACGCCTCGAGGCTGGCCTGGTCGTCTCCTTCGCCCTCGCCGTCGCCTTCGCCGCTCGGCGCCTCGGCGTCGTCGCCGCCGCTCTGGGCCTCGGCGTCGTCGCCGTCGTCGCGTTCGTCTTCGGCTTCGGCGAAGTCGAGATCGGCGAGCAGCCGGCGCAACACGCGGGCGAACCGGTCCTGGTCGTCGGCGGAACGGCCAAGCTCGTCGAGGCTGCGGCCCGCCTTGGCCTCGACCCATGCGCGGCAGATGTCGACCATGCGGCGCGCGGCGCGCGGCGGGCGCGTGCCGGTCAGACGCTCGCGCAGCATGAAGCCGATCGCCTCGGCCATCGGCACGTCGTGGAAGTCGGTGATGCGGTCGTAGCCGCGCGCGCGGCAGCGCTCGTCGAGCATGGCGTGGAGGTTGTCGGCCACGCCCTTGAGCCGGCACGCGCCGAGCGATTCGACGCGCGCCTGTTCGACGCTGTCGTAAATGCCCTGCGCCAGTTCGCCGCTCGGGCGGCGTCGCGTGTGCACCGCGGCGTCGTGATAGCGCTGACGTAGCGCGAGCGCGTCGGCGGTGCCGCGAATGCGTCTCGCCTCACCCGGATCGAGGTCGCGCGAGGGCTGCGGCAGCGTCGCTTCGCTGCCGCGCAAACCGGGCTGCTCGGCGCCGAAGCTAACGGTGAGCTCGTAATCCTCCGAGATCGCCCGCATCGCCGCCGAGACGGCGCGTCTGAACGGCTCTCCCGGGTTTTCGATCTCGGCCACTGCTTCCCCTCAATGCGTCTGCTCGGCCACCGCCGATTCGGGCAGCTCGACGCCGAAGCAGCGCTGGTAGTACTCGGCCACGCAGGCGCGCTCCAACTCGTCGCACTTGTTGACGAAGGTGAGGCGGAAGGCGAAGCCGATATCACCGAAGATTTCCGCGTTCTCGGCCCAGGTGACCACGGTGCGCGGCGACATCACGGTCGAGATGTCGCCGGCGATGAAGCCCGCCCGGGTCAGCTCGGCGACCTTGATCATCGTGCTCACCAGCTCGCGGCCGTCTTCGGTGTTATGCATCGGCATGTTGGCGAGCACGATCTTGATCTCGTCGTCGTGCGGCAGGTAGTTCAGCGTGGCGACGATGTTCCAGCGGTCCATCTGCCCCTGGTTGATCTGCTGGGTGCCGTGATAGAGCCCCGTGGTGTCGCCGAGGCCGATGGTGTTGGTGGTCGAGAACAGGCGGAAGGCGGCGTGCGGGCGCAGCACCCGGTTCTGGTCGAGGAGCGTCAGCTTGCCCTGGGCCTCGAGGATGCGCTGAATGACGAACATGACGTCGGGGCGGCCGGCGTCGTACTCGTCGAACACCAGCGCCGTCGGGTTCTGCAACGCCCACGGCAGCATGCCCTCGCGGAACTCGGTGACCTGCTGGCCATCGCGGATGACGATGGCGTCCTTGCCGATGAGGTCGATGCGGCTGATGTGGCTGTCGAGGTTGATGCGGATGCACGGCCAGTTGAGCCGCGCCGCGACCTGCTCGATATGGGTCGATTTTCCGGTCCCGTGATAGCCCTGGATCATCACCCGCCGGTTGTAGGCGAACCCGGCGAGGATCGCGAGCGTGGTCTCATGGTCGAAGTGGTAGGCCTCGTCGAGGTCGGGCACGTGCTCGCTCAGCTGCGAGAACGCCGGCACCTCCATGCCGGTATCGATGCCGAAAAGCTGGCGTACCGAGATCCGGATATCCGGTCCCTCGGTCGGCATGGGTGGCGGCTGGGTCACTTCGCTGGAAGACGTCATCACTTGCACACCCGTATCGATCAAAATCAGAGGGTCCGAAGCCGCGGTCGGATTCGCCAATGGGCCACGCTCCCCGGTCACAGCCCGCCCGAACCCCGCGTGCGGCCCGGCTCGACGCCGGGCTTTCGCGCGCCCTACGGCTCCTCACCTAACATGAGTGGCGCCCGTTCTCAAGATTGGTGCGCCGGACGTGGGCGGCAAGCCATTTACCCCGGGCGGCGGCGCAGCAACTGGCGGTACGCCTCGATGACCAGCCTCAGGCGCCCCTCGGCCGACCTGTCGCCGCCGTTTACGTCCGGATGGAGGCGCTTCACCAGCTCCTTGAAACGCGTCTTGATTTCGGCGCGCGACGCGCCGTGCCCGAGATTCATCACCGCCAGCGCGTCGCGTTCGGCGATGAGTGCCGTCCGCGCGGCCGGGTCCGGCGGATCGCCGTCGTCATGCCCGTCGAACAACCCGAACGGGTCGCCCATGCCTTGGCCGTTCCACGCCCGCCCGCGGCGCCGGCGCAGACCGACCGGCCACGTCGGGCGGTGTCCGGTCACGTCGGCGCGGCGGAAGGCCTCGATCTGGCCCTGGCTCATGCCCGAGAAAAAGTCCCAGTGGGCGTTGTAGTCGCGGACGTGGTCGAGGCAGAACCAGTAGTAAGCGTTCAGCTCGCGGGGCGATCGCGGGGCGCGGTGCAGCCCTTCGCCCGAGCAGTCGGCATGGTCGCAGGGGCGAAAGGCCTGCTCGGGACCCGCCTCGTCAAGTTCGATCAGCCTCGGTCTGGACTGCAGCATGCTCGAAGTATGTCCGCTTCGTCCGGGGCTGGCAAGCCGGCCCCGCGTCTTGACGAAGCCCCGTATAGAACGAGTATTAACAAACTCGAATAGCAACGCACCGCTTGCCGGCGAACCGGCCGCGCGGCGGTCGTGCGCAGAGTCGCGGCGTTCCGATTCAGGCACATCCGGAGCCCCGGACCGGGTGAGTTGCCGAGCGCCGTCGTCGGGACGGCGACCACTAAAAAACAGGGGAAATTTTGTTTCAGTTACACAACTATTATGTGTATATATCTTGACCCACAATCTTGCGGGTTCGCGGGCTCGCGGTCGATAGGGAGCCGATCTTGCGGGGAAGTGAAGGCCAGCCATGCCAAGCTCGCTTATCAATCGCAACGTCATCGTCGAGGGCCATCGCACCAGTGTCCGACTCGAGCCGCAGATGTGGGACGCGCTCGGCGAAATCACCCGGCGCGAGGGCCGAACGGTGCACCAGATCTGCTCGCAGGTCGATCGTACGCGTGGGGAGACGACGCTCACCGG
Source organism: Alphaproteobacteria bacterium (assembly GCA_036447835.1). GTDB lineage: Bacteria > Pseudomonadota > Alphaproteobacteria > JAAXGF01 > JAAXGF01 > JAZFVR01. Next base: position 11,928 of record JAZFVR010000406.1, read on the forward strand.
GGCCTTGCGTGTCTTCATCCTGACGTATTACCGCGACGCCGCGCGGGCCTCATCGCCGGGCTCCGGCGACGCCCCACGGCAAAAGGAGAGGTTTGCCTGCTAGGAGCCTGTCTGGGTAATGGTCATGGGGGCACTTGTCAGGCGGCGGTGCGCCCCTACGCGACGATCGATCCCGAGGTGACGATCATTTGCCCGTGTACCAGTCGGGGAAATGCTGACGCACGACCTCGCCGTCGCTGCTGAGCGCGTGACAACTGTCGATATAGCCCGGCCGTCGCCTCGGCGCCTCGCCCTCCCTTCGCTCGCCGCGCGACGACCAGATCGTCTGATGGGCGACGGTGGCGAGCGGTCGCAGAAGCTCCACCAGGTGGGTGCAGCCCTTGGTGCCGCCGAGCAGCTTGCGCACCTCGCGAGTCCAACCCGGGCCGATGGCGAGACCCTCGAGCGCGGCGAAGCGGGGCGTGATGTCGCCGCAAACGCCGAAGGGCGCGGCGTCGGTGGCGGCCTCGACCGCGCGGATCACGAATTCGTCGTCGACCGTCAGCCGCAGCCACATGTCGTGCAGGGGCTCGCCGGGCTCGATCTCGCCGCGATGGGCGTTGGCGAATGCGTAGGTCTTGGTGTCGGTCAGATGGGCCTCGATATCCCACAGGCCGTCGGCGCGGCGGTAGCCGCGACACTCGATCGAGCGGTCGTGGAGCGCTTCTCGCGGCGACGGGTCAGAGAGTGGCATGATGGCCTCGGCGGTCGTCGGGCAACCGCTCGGATATAGGGCCAGAGCGGCGAATTGCAAGCGGATTCCGCTGCTTGCCCGCGGCGCGACGGCGCTTGGTAGCGCCGGTGAACGCTAGGAGTCCATGACCATTACCCGGACAGGCTCCTAGACCACCGCTTCGCCGCTGCGCCGCGGCGGGGTGATGCGCAGCGAGGTGAGCTGGTTGCGCTGGCGCGCGAGCACCTCGAACCTGAAGCCGTGGAACACGAACGCTTGGCCGACCTCGGGAATCTGCTGCGCCTCGTCGATCACCAGTCCGGCGATGGTGGTGGCCTCCTCGTCGGGCAGATCCCATTCGAACTCGCGGTTGAGGTCGCGGAGCGTGACCGTGCCGCTCACGGTGAACGAGCCGTCCGCGTTGGCCTTGACGCCGATGACGGCGATGTCGTGCTCGTCGGCGATATCGCCGACGATCTCCTCGAGGATGTCTTCGAGGGTGACCATGCCCATGAGCGCGCCATATTCGTCGACGACGAGCGCGAAGTGGGTTCGCCGGCGGCGGAACGCCTGGAGCTGCCGGCGCAGCGACGTGGTCTCGGGAATGAACCACGGCTCCGACGCCATCGCCGCCACGTCGAGGTCGTCGAGATCGCCTAGGTGCGCGCGCACGCCGCTCAAGAGGTCCTTGGCGTGCAGCACGCCGATGATGTCGTCCGGCCGGTGGCGCCACAGCGGAAAGCGCGTATAGGGGCTGGTGACGACCTGGTCGACGATGCGCGAGGGGCGCTCGTCGGCGTCGATCATCGCCATGTTCTTGCGATGGATCATGATCTCGCGCACCTCGACCTCGGCGAGGTCGAGGATGCTGCCGAGCATGTCGCGTTCGTGCTTGACCATGGCGCCCTCGCGGGCGTGCAGGTCGATGGCGCCGCGCAGCTCCTCCTGGGGCGAGGTCACCGGCACGCCGGCGCCGACATCGACGCCAAAGAGGCGCATCGTGGCGCCGACGACGATTTGCACCGTCGCCGTGATCGGCGACAGCACGAAGACCATGGCGCGCATCAACGGCGCCACCGCGAGCGCCACGCGGTCGGCGTGTCTCAGCGCGTAGGTCTTGGGCAGCACCTCGGCGAAGATCAGCACCAGCAACGTCATCGCCAGCGTCGCATAGGCGATGCCGGCTTCGCCGAACAGGCCGACGAGAACGCTGGTGGCGAGCGCCGAGGCGAAGATGTTGGCCGCGTTGTTGCCGAGCAGAATAGCGCCGATCAGGCGCTCCTTGCGCTCGGCGAGGCGGTTGACGAGACGCGCGCGGCGGTTCCCTTCGCGTTCGAGGTGGTGCAGGCGCGGCCGCGAGACCGCCGTCAGCGCCGTCTCGGAGCCCGAGAAGAAGGCCGACAGAACCAGCAGGCCGGCGATCGCCAAGAAGGTGAGTAGAAGCGCGGTATCCATGGCCCGGGTGCGGCCGTACGGGCGCGACGTCGCGCCCGGCAAAATTCCTACGTGGGTTTATGGGGTGTCGCGTGGCCGCCGTCAAGCGCACCGCCAGCAGGCGGCCCGGCGAGTGCCGCGTTCAGCCGGCCAGCGACTCCTCTAACAGCGCGCGCACCTCTGCGACGTCGACGTCGCGACTGAGGTGCGCCTTGCCGATGCCGTCGACGAGCACGAAGGCGATCTCACCCGCGCGCACCTTCTTGTCGTGGGCCATGTGTCCGACCAGGCGCGCCGCGGCGTCGCCGGCGATCGCGGCGCGCGGTGTGGTCGGCAGGCCGACCGCGTCGAGGTGGCGGCGCACGCGCTCGGCGTCGGCCGCCGGGCACAGGCCGAGGCGCACCGAAAGGTCGAACGCCAGCACCATGCCGATGGCGACCGCCTCGCCGTGCCTGAGCGTCTCGCCGTAGCCTGTCTCGACCTCGAGCGCATGGGCGAAGGTATGGCCGAGGTTGAGCAGCGCGCGCGATCCCGCCTCGCGCTCGTCCGCCGCGACGAAGCGCGCCTTGGCGGCACAGCTCGCCACCACCGCCTGGTGCCGGGCGGCGCGGTCGCCGGCGAGCAGGTTGGCGCCGTTCGCCTCGAGCCAGGCGAAGAACGCGGGGTCGTCGATGAGCCCGTATTTGACGACCTCGGCGTAACCGGCGAGCAGTTCGCGCCGCGGCAGGGTGTCGAGAGTGGCGACGTCGGCAACGACCAGTGACGGCTGGTGGAAGCTGCCCACCAGGTTCTTGCCGTGGCGGGTGTCGATTCCGGTCTTGCCGCCGATGGCGCTGTCGACCTGGGCGAGCAGCGTGGTCGGCATCTGCACCACGGCGACGCCGCGCCTGAGGATGCTGGCGGCGAAGCCGGCGAGGTCGCCGACCACGCCGCCACCGAGGGCGATGACGGTGTCGCTGCGCTCGATCCTGGCATCGAGGAGCGAATCGACCAGCCGTTCGAGGTGGGCGAAGTCCTTGCTCGCCTCGCCGGCGGGCACGACGGCGTCGTGGTGTTCGATGCCGGCGGCCTCGAGCGCGCGGCCAAGGGCCGGCAGGTGGAGCGCCGCCACGGTCTCGTCGCTCACCACGGCCACGCGCCGGCTCTCGAGCACCGGTCCGAGCCAGGTGACCGCGTCGGCGAGCAGCCCTTCGCCGACGACGATGTCGTAGCCGCGGGCGCCGAGCTCGACGCGCAAGCGTGCGGGGCCGCCGCCCGCCGTCTCGGGAAGCGATCGGGCGCTCACGCTCAGGCTCCGTCCGCTGCGTCCGAGGCGGCGGTGCGGCCGCGGTCGGCGAGCGCCGCGAAGATCTTGTCGATAACCGTCTCGTACGGGCCGTCGACGCTGTCGACGATGATGTCGGCTTCGGCGTAGACGGGATAGCGGTCGTCCATCAGCTTCTTGAGAATCTCTTTCGGGTCGCCCTCCTTGAGGAGCGGCCGGTTCTTGCGCCGGGCGCAGCGCGCGACGAGCACCTCGAGGTCGGCGCGCAGCCACACCGACACCGCCTTTTCGCGGATCCGCGCCCGAGTCTCGGGGTCCATGAAGGCGCCGCCGCCGGTGGCCAGCACGTGCTGCGGGTCGTTGAGCAGCCGGGCGATGACGCGCCGTTCGCCGTCGCGGAACGCGTCCTCGCCGTGGCGCTCGAAGATCTCCGGGATCGAGCTGCCCGCCGCCACCTCGATCTCGGCGTCGGCATCGACGAAGCTGACGCCCAGCCGCGCCGCGAGGCGCCGGCCGATCGATGACTTGCCGGCGGCCATGAGGCCGATGAGCACGATCGTGCGGTCGATCGCAGGCGCGGTCATCCTCGGCACATGTCCGCGTGCGCCCGCGGGCGGGGGCGTTGAATCCGAAATTCGGACTGGATAAACTGTGGCACCCTTACCATTAATGTAGTCTAGCATAACTCCAAGGATGCCTGCATCCTCATGACCGTGCCAGTACCCGACCGTTTCCGGAAACCACGCGCCGAATCGCCAACGTAATGTCGCGCCTGCACCGAGTGATAGCGATTGCGGCCCTCGTCGTCGTGGCGGGCGCCGCCGTGTTCCTGATGACCTGGGAGATTCCGCCGCCGACCGCTACGGTCGAGAAGGTCATCCCCAATGACCGGTTCCCGCAGTAGCGTCGTAGCCGCCGCGGCGGTTGTCGCGGCGCTGGCGTTCACCACGCCGCTCGGCGCCCAGATCAGCGGTCCCCTCGACATCGTGCCGCAGACGCGCGCCCCGGAACCTCCTTCCGAGCAGGAGGCGCCGCCGCCCGGGCCGGCCGCCGAGCCGTCTGCCGGGCCGTTCGCCGAGCCATTCGCCGGGCCCGAAGGGCAGGCACAGGCGATCGCGCCGGGAGTCGAGGTCGCCACCGTCACGGCGGTCGATCCCGAGGCCGTCGGCCTCTTCGAAGAGGCGGAAGGCGGATTCGGATTCGATATGTGGCGCGGCAGCCCGCGTGTGCTCGTCGAGCGGCTGTTGCCGCAACTGCCTGCCGGTGTCACCTCGCGGACGATCAACGCGCTGATGCGCCGGCTCCTGCTGTCTACCGCGGCGCCGCCCGAAGGCCCGCGCGTCGCCAACCTGATCGCGCTCCGGGTCGAGCGCCTGGCGGCCATGGGCGAGGGGGTGGCGACGAACCACCTGTTGCGCGCGGCGCCTGCAGCGTTCCACGACGCGGTGATGGCGCGGGCGCGTCTCGACGCGCTCCTGCTCACCGCCGATCACGTCGGTGCCTGCGGCCAGGCGCGCGATCTGGTGCGCCGCGACGATTCGGCGTACTGGGACAAGGTGCTGATATTCTGCCAGGAGCTCAACGGCCGGCACGAAGCCGCGTCACTGGGCGTGGCGCTCCTGCGCGAGCGCGGCGTCGCGGAAGATCCAGCGTTCCTGCAGCTGTTGCGCGCGCTCGCCGGCGAGAGCGATGTCGATCTTTCCGCTCTCAGCGAGCCGACGGCGCTGCATCTCGCGATGCTCAACGCGGCACGCGTGCCGGCGACCAAGGTCGCGGTCGAAAACGCGAGCCCGGCGATCGCACGCGCCATCGCGCTTACCGCCAGCACGCCCTTGGAGCTCAGATTGCGCGCCGCCGAGCGTGCCGAGGCGATGGGTGTCTTGCCGACCGAGATGCTCGCCGAGCTCTACGCCAGCGTCTCCTTCACCACCGAGGAGCTCGCCAACCCGCTGAGCCGCGCCAAGTCCGACAAGGGGGCGATGACGCGGGCGCTCCTGTTCCAGGCGGTGCGCAACCAGGTCGTACCCGCGGCGCGCGCCGAGGTGCTGCGCGCGTGCTGGCGTCTCGGGCGCGAGAGCGACGGCTGGGACGGTTTCGCGACCGCGGCGCGGGTTACTCTCGATTCGCTGCTGTCGCTCACGCCATCGCCCGAGATCGTGTGGGTCGCCGGCGATGCGGCGCGCGCGCTGCTTGCGGCGGGGCGGGCGGGGGCGGCGCGGGAGTGGCTCGCGCTCGCCCAGGGCCAGGCGAGCGCCAACGCCGAGGCGAAGGTCACGGTCGCGGCGCTATGGCCGCTGGTCAAGCTCGCCGACGACGGCGACGCGATGCCGTGGGAAGCCGGGCGGCTGGTCGACTGGTGGCAGGCGCAACGGGACGTGCCGGCCGACGAGCGGCGCCAGCGCGCGATCGTGCTCTATGTCCTGCTCGCCGCGCTCGGCGAGGACGTGCCGGTCGAACTGGTGCTCGACCTGACCGAGGGATCCGTCCAGCAATGGTCGAAGACGCTGGTGCCGGGTCTCGCACGGCGGCTCGCGACGGCGGCGGCCGAAGGGCGTACCGGCGAGACGGTATTGCTCTCGCTCGTCGCTCTCGCCCCAACGGTGCGCGGCATGCCGGGGCCGCTCGCGCTCGACGCCGCGGTCTCGGCGCTGGTGCGGGTCGGGCTCGAGGCCGAGGCGCGTGCGGTGGCGCTCGAAGCGGTGCTCGCCCTTGATCTCTAGGCGGGACCCAGGCGGGGGTCCGGCGCCGGACGGGCGCCATGTCGAGGCGTTCCTCGAAATGCTCGCCGCCGAGCGCGGCGCCGCGCGGCTGACGATCGAGGCGTACGGCCGCGACCTCGCCGATTTCGCCCGGTATCTCGGCCCGCGGGGAAGCGCGCCGGCCGATGCCGATGCCGAGGCGATCCGTGCCTACCTGTCCCATCTCGCCGCCCGCATGGCGCCGGGCACTAGCGCGCGGCGGCTCTCCTGCCTGCGCCAGTTCTACCGTTTCCTGTTCGCCGAGGGCGTGCGCGACGACGACCCCAGTGCGGCGATCGACAGCCCGCGCAAATCGTCGCCGCTGCCCAGGGTGCTCGGCGAGGACGAAGTCGGCGCGCTGCTCGCCGCGGCGCGCGGCTGGGAAGGCGCCGAGGGCTTGCGCCGCGTGGCGCTGATCGAGGTCCTTTACGCCACCGGCTTGCGCGTCACCGAGCTGGTGAGCCTGCCGCTGGCGGTGGCGCGCGGCGATCCGCGCTTCCTCATCGTGCGCGGCAAGGGCGACAAGGAACGGCTGGTCCCCTTGGGCGAGGCGGCGCAGCGCGCGCTCGCCGCCTATATCGAGGCGCGCGAGCGCTTCCTCCCGGCGAATGACGCCTCGCCGTGGCTGTTTCCGTCGCGCGCCGCCGCGGGCCATCTCACGCGCCGGCGCTTCGCCCAGATGCTCAAGGAAATCGCGGTCGCCGCCGGCATCGCGCCGGGCCGGGTTTCGCCCCACGTGCTGCGCCACGCCTTCGCCAGCCACCTGCTCGCCCACGGAGCCGACCTGCGCGCGGTACAGAAGATGCTCGGCCACGCCGACATCGCGACGACGCAGATCTACACCCATGTTCTCGACGCCCGCCTCAAGGCGCTGGTGCGCGACCACCATCCGCTCGCCCGCGCCGCGCCCGGCGCCCGGGTTCGGGGTTGACACGGCGGGGCGCGAGAGGCCATTAACGCGACCAAGGGTGCCGCGCGGCCGCGCGAAGCTAAGAAAGGGAATTTGTCCGTTTCAAGGGGGGCATTGACATGAGTTTCCACATCGTCGAACAGGCCACGCCGCGCCTCCACCGCAGCGAGCTCGCGGTGCCGGGCAGCCAGCCGAAGCTCTTCGAGAAGGCCGCCGCCTCGGATGCCGACGTGGTGTTTCTCGACCTCGAGGACGCCGTCGCGCCCGACGACAAGGAGAGCGCGCGCAAGAACATCATCGAGGCGCTCAACGACATCGACTGGGCCGGGCGCACGATGACCGTGCGCATCAACGGCCTCGACACCCATTACATGTACCGCGACGTGGTCGACGTGCTCGAACAGGCGGGCAGCCACGTCGACATGATCATGATCCCCAAGGTGGGCACCGCCGCCGACGTCTACGCCATCGACATGCTGGTGACGCAGATCGAGGACGCCAAGGGCTACGAGAAGCGCATCGGCTTCTCGCACATCATCGAGACCGCGCTCGGCATGGCCAACGTCGACGCCATCGCCGCGGCGAGCAAGCGCAACGAAGCACTGCACTTCGGCGTCGCCGACTACGCCGCCTCGACCAAGGCGCGCACCACCAACATCGGCGGCGTCAATCCCGACTACGCGGTGCTCACCGACGCGGACGAGGCGGGAGGACGCGACGTCCACTGGGGCGACATGTGGCACTACGCCATCGTCCGCATGGTGGTGGCGGCGCGCGCCAACGGCCTGCGCCCGATCGACGGCCCCTTCGGCGACTTCAAGGACCCCGACGGCTACCGCGCTGCGGCGGGCCGGGCGGCGGCGCTGGGCTGCGAGGGCAAATGGGCGATCCACCCGTCGCAGATCGGCCTCGCCAACGAGGTGTTCAGCCCCTCCGACGCGGAGGTCACCAAGGCCAACCGCATCATCGAGGCGATGGCGCAAGCGGCCAAGGAGGGCAAGGGAGCGGTGTCGCTCGACGGCCGGCTCATCGACATCGCCTCGATCCGCCAGGCCGAGGTGCTGGTCACGAAGGCCGAGATGATCGCCTCGCGCGGGTGAGGCGCGGGCGGCGCGTCGGTATCGTCGTCGGCGCCGGGTCGATCGCGCGAACGGTTGCGATCGCCCGGCGACTGCCTATCTAGGAGGGTACCTGAACAGGCTCCTAGCCCGAGGCCTCGAAAACACGGTGCAGCCCGTGATCATTATCCGGACAGGCTCTTAGATACGCGCGCCATGAATACCTACCTCGATTTCGAGAAGCCGATCGCCGAGCTCGAAGGCAAGATCAAGGAGCTCCGCCACCTCTCCGACGCCGGCGGGGTGAACATCGTCGACGAGATCACGCGCCTGCAGACCAAGGTCGAGCGGCTCCTGCGCCAGACCTACGCCAAGCTGACGCCGTGGCAGAAGACCCTGGTGGCGCGCCACCCCGACCGGCCACATTTCGTCGACTACGTCGGCGCCTTCGTCGAGGACTTCACGCCGCTCGCTGGCGACCGCTCATTCGCCGACGACAAGGCGGTGATCGGCGGCCTGGGGCGCTTTCACGGGCGCTCGGTCATGGTCATCGGCCACGAGAAGGGCGCCGACACCGACGGGCGCGTGGCGCACAACTTCGGCATGGCGCGGCCCGAGGGCTACCGCAAGGCGATCCGCCTCATGCGCCTCGCCGACCGCTTCGGCCTGCCGGTCATCACCCTCGTCGATACGCCGGGCGCCTATCCGGGGATCGGCGCCGAGGAGCGCGGCCAGGCGGAGGCCATCGCGCGCTCGATCGAGACCTGCCTGAGCCTGCGCGTGCCGCTGATCAGCGCGGTCATCGGCGAGGGCGGCTCGGGCGGGGCGATCGCGCTTGCCGTGGCCAACTGCGTGCTCATGCTCGAGCACGCGATCTACTCGGTGATCTCGCCCGAGGGCTGCGCCTCGATCCTGTGGCGCAGCGCCGATCAGGCCGAGGAGGCGGCGAACGCGCTCAAGCTCACCGCCGACGATCTCTACAAGCTCGGCCTCATCGACCGTGTCATCTCCGAGCCCATGGGCGGCGCGCAGCGCGACCCCGAGGCGATGATCGCCGCGCTCGGCGATGCCATCGACGAGGCGCTCGAAGAGCTCGTCACGCTGTCGGGCGGCGAGCTCAAGGTACGGCGGCGCGAGAAGTTCCTCGAAATGGGGCGCGGCAACCCCGCTTGAACCTTCCGCGCCGCCCGGACATTCTTGGGCGGCGGAAAACAAGTTCCAGGGCAGGGGAGGGACGGCCATGAGCCACAGCGTCACCCGCGTACCGCTGATCGTCATGAGCCCAGGCACCGAGCGCAGCCACACGGTGCACCGCTTCGGCGCGGCCGGCGCGCGGCCCAAGGCGTATCTCCAGGCGGGCATCCACGCCGACGAGATTCCCGGCCTACTCGTGCTTCACCACCTCCTGCGCCGGCTCGTCGCCGCCGACCGCAGGGGCGAGATCGCCGGCGAGATCGTCGTCGTGCCCTTCGCCAACCCCATCGGCCTCAGCCAGCGCCTCAAGGGCGCGCTCCTGGGCCGTTACGAGTTCAACGGCGGCGACAACTACAACCGCAAGTTCCCCAACCTCGACGAGGCGGTGGCCGAGCGCGTCGACGGCCGCCTCGGGACCGACGCCGGGAAGAACGTCTCGGCCGTTCGCGCCGCCATGCTCGCCGAGCTCGACGAGCGCACGGCGGAGACCGACCTCGAGGCGCAGCGGCTGACGCTCATGCGCCTCGCCGTCGACGCCGACATCGTGCTCGACCTGCACTGCGACAGCGAGGCGATCCTGCACCTCTTCCTCGGCGATCACCTGTGGCCCGAAGCCGCCGATTTGTCGGCGCAGCTGGCAAGCCGGGCGACGATGCTGGCGATCGATTCGGGTGACGACCCGTTCGACGAATCGTGCAGCCGGCCGTGGTGGTTCCTCGCCGAGCGCTTCGGCGAGCGCCACCCGATCCCGCCCGCCTGCCTCGCGGCGACGGTCGAGCTGCGCGGCACCGCCGACGTCGGCGACCACGTCGCGGTCGCAGACGCCGACAACCTGTTCCGCTTCCTCCAGCGCCGCGGCGTCGTCGCCGGCGATCCCGGGCCGCTGCCCGAGCCGCAGTGCGAAGCGACGCCGTTCTCGGGCGTCGACTACGTCATCGCGCCTTCCGCCGGCGTCGTCACCTACCACAAGGCGCCGGGCGATCGCGTCGAGGCGGGCGAGACCGTCGCCGAGCTGATCGACCCGGCGGCCGCGGACCCGACCGCCGCCCGGGTCGCGCTCGACAGCCCGGTCGAGGGCGTCATGGTCGGGCGCCACCTGATGAAGCTGGCCCGCGCCGGCGAGCGCATCTGCAAGATCGCCGGCGCCACACCGCTGGCTCACCGCAAGGCGGGCGCCCTGATGCTCG
>JAZFVR010000407.1:0-4006 GCA_036447835.1 Alphaproteobacteria bacterium
CAACGACGGCGACGGCGGTATCCCGCTCCCCTGTTTCTCCCGGCGACGGCGCGCTCGCGGCGCGGCTCGCCCGCGAGCTCGAGGGCGAGGTGCTGTTCGACGCCTTCAGCCGCGGCCGCTATTCGACCGACGCCTCGATCTACCAGATCGAGCCCATCGGCGTCGTCGTCGCGAAGAGCGCCGAGGACATCGCCCGCGCGGTCGCAATCGCGCGCGACCACGGGGTGCCGGTGCTGCCGCGCGGCGCCGGCACCTCGCAATGCGGCCAGACCGTGGGCGAGGCGCTGGTGGTCGACACCAGCAAGCACCTCGATCGCGTGCTCGCCTTCGACGCGCAGGCGCGGACCGTCACCGTGGAGCCCGGCGTCGTGCTCGACCGCCTCAACCGCTGGCTCGAGCCCCACGGCCTGTTCTTCCCGGTCGACGTCTCGCCGGCCAACCGCGCCACCATCGGCGGCATGGCGGGCAACAACAGCTGCGGCGCGCGCTCGATCCGCTACGGCAACATGGTGCACAACGTGCGCGCCATCGACGCCGTGCTCGCCGACGGCGCGGCGATCCGCTTCGCCGAGGTGCCCGCGGAACCGGAGGCGCTCGGCGCCGACGGCCGCTACGTCGAGCTGGTGAAGCGCATGCGCGCACTCGCCCAGCGCGAAGGCGGCGAGATCGCAATGCGCGTGCCGAAACTGTTGCGCCGCGTCGGCGGCTACAACATCAATTCGATCGACGCCGGCGGCCACAACATGGCGCATCTCCTCGTCGGTTCCGAGGGCACGCTCGGCTTCTTCACCCGCATCACCCTCGACCTGCAGCCGATCCCGCCGCACAAGTCGCTCGGCGTCTGCCACTTCCCGAGCTTCCGCCGGGCGATGGAGGCGGTGACGGCGATCGTGGCGCTCGATCCCTCGGCGGTCGAGCTCGTCGACCCGACCATGGTGCGCCTGGCGCGCGAAAGCGCCGAGTTCCGCCCCACGGTCGACGCCTTCGTGCGCGGCGAGCCGGGCGCGCTGCTGCTCGTCGAGTTCGCCGGCGACGACGAGGAGGAGCAGCGGCGACGCCTGGCGCGACTCGTCGAGCTGATGGGCGACCTGGGCCTCTCCGGCGCCGTGGTCGAGGCGCTCGATCCCGGCTTTCAGCAGGCGATCTGGGAGGTGCGCAAAGCCGGCCTCAACATCCTCATGTCGATGAAGGGCGACGGCAAGCCGGTGTCGTTCATCGAGGACTGCGCGGTGAGCCTCGACGACCTGCCCGACTACACCGAGCGCCTCGACGCCTTGTTCCGCAGGCACGGAACGCAGGGCACCTGGTACGCCCACGCCTCGGTCGGCACGCTGCACGTGCGCCCGGTGCTCAACATGAAGGACGGGGCGGATGTCGCGAAGATGCGCGCCATCGCCGAGGAGGCCTTCGCCATGGTGCGCGACTACAAGGGCTCGCACTCGGGCGAGCACGGCGACGGCATCGTGCGCTCGGAGTTTCACGAGGCGATGTTCGGGCCGCGCCTGGTGCGCGCCTTCGAGGAGGTCAAGGACGCCTTCGACCCCGACGGCCTGTTCAACCCGGGCAAGATCGTCCGCCCCCATCGCATGGACGACCGAGCGCTGTTCCGCTATGCGCCGGGCTACGCGGTCGAACCCCTCGACACCGCTCTCGACTGGTCGCAATGGGGCGGCTTCGGGCCGGCGGTCGAGATGTGCAACAACAATGGCGCCTGCCGCAAGCGCGACGCCGGCGTCATGTGCCCGTCGTATCGCGCCACCGGCGACGAGCGACACCTGACGCGCGGGCGCGCGAATACGCTCAGGCTCGCCATCTCGGGTCAGCTCGGGCCGGACGCATTCGTCTCCGACGGCATGTACGAGACCATGGCGCTCTGCGTCGGCTGCAAGGGCTGCAAGCGCGAGTGCCCCACGGGCGTCGACATGGCGCGCATGAAGATCGAGTTCCTGTACCACTACCGCCGCAGGCACGGGCTTCCGCTGCGCGAGCGCCTCGTCGCCTACATGCCGCACTACGCACCATGGGCCGCGCGCCTCGCGCCGCTCGCCAACCTGCGCGACCGCGTGCCGGGGCTCGCGCGCCTGAGCGAGCGCACGCTGGGCCTGAGCGCGCGGCGCCCGCTGCCGCGCTGGCGTCGCGATGCGTTCCGCGCGCCCGTGGCGCCCGTGGCGACCGGTGCGGGCGAGGGGCGCGAGGTCGTTCTCTTCGTCGACACCTTCAACACGTATTTCGAACCCGAGAACGCCCACGCCGCGCTGCGTGTGCTCGAGGCCGCGGGCTATCGCGTCCGCCTCGCACGGGCGGCCGACGGCGGCCGGCCGTTGTGCTGCGGACGCACGTTCCTTTCCGCCGGCCTCGTCGACGAAGCGCGCGCCGAGGCGCGGCGCACGCTCGCCGCGCTGGCGCCGTTCGTCGCGCGCGGGGTGCCGGTCGTCGGCCTCGAGCCGTCGTGCCTCGGAACCTTGCGCGACGAATTCACGGCGTTGCTTCCCGGCGAGGCCGCGGCCCTTGCCGAACATTCCCTGCTGTTCGAGGAGTTCCTGGCGCGCGAGCGCGCAGCGAAGCGGCTCGATCTTCGCCTCAAGGCGCTCGACGCAAGCAATGCGCTCGTGCACGGCCACTGCCACCAGAAGGCGGCGGGCGGCTTCGCGGCGGTGGGCGAGGTGCTGCGCATGGTCCCCGAGCTCGAGGTCGAGACGATCGAGACGGGCTGCTGCGGCATGGCCGGCGCCTTCGGCTACGAGGCCGAGCACTACGACGTCTCCATGAGGATGGCGGAACTCGGCCTCCTGCCAGCGGTGCGCGACGCCGGCGGCGAGACGCTGATCGTCGCCGACGGGGTGAGCTGCCGCCACCAGATCCGCGACGGCGCCGGCCGCGAGGCACTGCACGCCGCGCGCGTGCTCGAAATGGCGCTCGACGCCTGAACGCTCATGACGAAGGGTGCAACGTGATGGTTGGAGCCGCGAAACCCACGCCCAAGGCCGTCCCGATCGACCGCCCGAGCCTGCACGACGAGGTCGTCGACCGGGTGCGCGAGATGATCCTCGACGGCGAGCTGCCGCCCGGCGGGCGCGTGCACGAGCACGCGCTGTGCAAGCTGCTCGGCGTCTCGCGCACGCCGCTGCGCGAGGCGTTCAAGGTGCTCGCCTCGGAAGGACTGCTCGAGCTCAGGCCCAACCGCGGCGCCACGGTGACGCGGCTCACGGCGGAGGGCGTCGAGGAGATGTTCGAGGTCATGGGCGTGCTCGAGGCGCTCGCCGGCGAGCTCGCCTGCCGCCACATCGGCGACGACGCGATCGCCATGATCCGCGCCGTCCACTACGAGATGCTCGCCGAGCACGCGCGCGGCGATCTCGGCGCCTACTTCCGCCTCAACCAGGACATCCACCGCCGCATCGTCGAGGCGGCGGACAACGCGACGCTCGCCGCCACGGTCAACGGCCTCGCCGCGCGCATCCGCCGGGCGCGTTACCAGGCGAACCTGTCGCGCGAGCGCTGGGACCGGGCGGTGGCCGAGCACGGCGACATCCTCGCCGCGCTCGAGGCGCGCGACGGGCCGCGCCTCGCCGCGCTCCTCAAGCAGCATCTCAGGAACAAATGCGAGGTGGTCAAGGCGGCGATCGAGGCCGAGGCCGCGGGGAGGCTGCGCCAGCTGGGGTGAGGCGGGCTCATTGACCTGCATCAACGACTAATGCCGGCGCCTCCACCATGGGAATCGAGGGCCGTTTGGCAACCACGCCACGGGCTCGCCGGGCATGGAACGCGCAGGCCGCGAGCCCTACGACGTGTTCATCTTCGACGACAGCGGCAAGATCGCCGTCTACGCCGGGCGCTGACCAAGACCGCCAGCGATTTCGCGCCGAGCGTCGCTGCGGCGCTGGTGGTGAGTTGCGCGTTTTGCTAAAAGCCGAAAAGGCCGCTTGTCGGCGCAAGGGAAGCTGGGGATGCTGCGATGAAATCACACGCGCGCGTCGTCGTCATCGGTGGCGGGGCCATGGGGGTC
>JAZFVR010000408.1:0-3082 GCA_036447835.1 Alphaproteobacteria bacterium
GGCATCATGAACCGTATGTTCCGGGATTACGGCCCCCACGTCGGGCCCATTTCCGGGCGCCGCAACGGGGTGCTGATTTCCAACGCCGGGGGCAACAGCGTCGCCTATGCGCTGATGAACCTGGAAGAGAGGGGCGCGATGTTCATCGATTCCGGCGTCACCGTCTACAAAGGCATGATCATCGGCGAAAACAGCCGCGGCAACGACCTCGATGTCAACCCCATGAAGGCCAAGCAGCTGACCAACATCCGGGCCTCGGGCACCGACGAGGCGGTGCGCCTGACGCCGGCGCGCCGCATGTCGTTGGAACAGGCCATCGCCTATATCCAGGACGACGAACTGGTGGAGGTCACGCCCCGGCACATTCGCCTGCGCAAGCGCTCGCTGTGTCCGCACGAACGAAAACGCCAGGCCCGGCAGGCCGCCATCGCCTAGAGCGTGGGCTTGCGGTCCTTCGGCCCCTTGGCGGTCGCGTCGAGGGGGGCGGCTTCCGCCTTCTTGTCGGGCTTCTTCGCCGGCTTGGAGTCCTGCCCGCCGGCGCCCGCCGGCTGCTTCTTCGCCTGGGGCTTGGCGTCCTTCGCGCCCTTGTCGGGCTTCTTCGCCGGCGCGGCGGTTTGACCGCCCGCGTTCGTCGGCTCTTTGTTGGCCTGGGGCTTCGCGGCCTTTGCGCCGCTGGCGGGCTTCTGCGCCTGGGTCGGCGGGCTCTTCCGGCTCGCGTTGTTGTCGGGTTGGCGGTCGGTGACGGCGGCCGGCTTGCCCTGCTTGGCCTTGTCGGCGGCCTTGTTCTTACCCTGGCCGGGTGCCTCGCCGCCGTGACCGGGCGGCACGGCGTCGCCGTTCACGGCCTTTCCGGGCGCCGTGCCGTCGAGCCCGGGCGGCGTTGTCCTCACCCGCTTCATCTGGCCGGGCGGCGTTCCACCGTGGCCGGGCGCCGCCGTGTTGCCGTTGAGGGCTTGGCCGGGCGGGGTCGCCTTCGCACGCTTCGCCTGCCGCGGCGCGTGCGGCGGGGCGGGCGCGGCATGCCCGGGCGCGGCGACGGCGGCGGGCGCCCTGGGCGGCGCCTTTCTGTAAGCGACCTTGACGGTGCAGCCGGCGAGCGCGACCGCGCCGCAGAGCACGAGCAGGCAGGGCAGCGCAGGGCGCAAGCGCTTCATCGCGAGTCTCCCGAATCCGGTCGATGTTTCCGCTGCCGGCGATTCTGGGCCCGGTCCCCTTCAGAATGTGTGAATTCCCGCTCCCAAGGCGCAGGCCGCGACGCACCGGCCGCCCCATGGCGCCGTGGCCGGCAGTCGGGGGACGCGGCCGCGGCCGCGGCGTTAACCATGCGCGGGAAAGTGCGCGGCGTGTGCGCCGTTCGACACCCTTGCAATCCGGGCGAAACCCGCTAAATAGGGGGCATCAGATCTCGAACGCTCCCGGTGTACTGCGCTTCGTCACGCTGGCTGAGCACACTCAATCCCCGGACAACGTTGAGGCTGACAACCCGTCGTGCGGGCAAGACCGCGCGCGGTAATTTCTACACCTACGATCTCTAGATCTACGAAGGAACGACCAATGCCTACTGGTACCGTGAAATGGTTCAACCGCACCAAGGGTTACGGCTTCATCACGCCGGATGAGGGCTCGCGCGACGCGTTCGTCCACATCTCCGCGCTCGAGAGCGCCGGCATCGACGACCTGGCCGAGGGCCAGAGAGTGGAGTACGAGCTGCAGACCGAGCGCAACGGCAAGCAGGCCGCCGGCAATCTGGTTCTCGTCAGTTAAACCGGGCACAAGCCCCAACGACAAACGCCCGCTCCCCACGGAGCGGGCTATTTTTATGGCGCGACGAATGACGAAAAGGCGCGAGGTCACGGTCCTCGCGTCGTTGCGGATGCGGGATCGGCGCCCGCCTCTTCGGCGAAGACGAGGTAGCGCAGCGGGCCGCCGGCGCTGAGCGCTTCGAACGGATAGCAGGTCGAGAGCACGAGGCGCGGGCGCGTCGCCGCCGGGTCGATGCGCGTCAGGCGGGCATCGACCACCTCGGTCGCGGTGACGCGAAAGTCATGGGTGCCGCCGGCCCGATCGTCGACGCGAATGGCGTCGCCGACGCGCAGCTCGCGCAGGAAACCAAAGTGGGTGTCGCGATGGCCGGCGACGAGGCTCAGGCCCCGTTCGCCGGGCAGCGCCGAGCCGGCGACGTGGCCGGGTCCGAATGCGAGCGTGCGCCCGCTGCCGCCGGCGAGCACGATGGCGTCGGCGCCGAGGCGTGGCACTGTGAGGCGGGCGACGGGCCAGGTGTCGGCCCACGGCCACGGCTTCGCCGTCGCCTCGCCTGTCAGCGTCCGCGCCCAGGCCCCGGCGATGAGCCCGCGTGCGAGCCACGCCTTGGCCTGGATGTAGCCGGCCTCGCCGATCTGCCACACACCGAGGCCGAGCAGCAGGGCGGCGAGGCCGGCGGCGAGACGGCGCCGCATCACACCGCCCGGCGCCGCCGCGCCAGCGCCAGCGCCACCAGGCCAAGGAGAGTGAGGGTCGCGCCGGCGGCGATCTTCAACTGCCAGTGGGTCGCGGTCTGCGGCAGGGCGAGGCCCGCGCCACCGATCTGAACATCGTCGGCGAGTGCGTAGAGCGTCGCCTCCGACACGGCCATCTTCAGCGCCGCCGGCGCGGCGAGCGCGGCGTCGCGTTGCAGCGGCATGGGGGGGTGCGCCTCCTCGCCGAACACCTTGTCGTAGTCCCAGCCGTGCGGCAGGTTGAGCGGCACTTCGCGGCCCATCAGCGGCGCGTCCGCCGGCCGCGAGGGCGTCGCGTCGATGGCGACGAGGCTGGTGTACTTGGTCACCAGATGGTGCTCGAGGCCGAGGGCGACGACTTGCGAGCGCACCTCGGCCGCATCGCCGCCGCGGTGCAGGCGGGCCATGAGGTCGTCGATACGGTCGCGCGCCCACAGCTTGCCGATGCCGGGGCTCGCGGCGCCGCCGGCGAGCGGCAGATCGACCGACCACGGGCTGTCGCGGAAGCGCCCGTCGAGGCGCGCGCTTCCCGCGGCGCGCCTCAGCCTGGCGGTGAACACCACCGGCTCGCCGGCGTAGAGGTCGGG
>JAZFVR010000409.1:0-3226 GCA_036447835.1 Alphaproteobacteria bacterium
CGTCGTCTTCGACCTTGCGGACCGTCGTCGACCAGTCCTCCTCGCCGTAGATATCGGTGAGCACCTGGGAGCTGAGCCGCTCGGGCGCGCCGTCGAACACCACCCGGCCCTCGCTGAGGCCGACGACGCGGTCGGCGAAGCTTTGCGCCAGCGCCACATCGTGGATGTTGACCAGCGCGGGCGTGCCGCGCTCGTGCGCCAGCGCACACAAGAGCCGCATGATCTGGCGCGCGGTCTTGGGGTCGAGGCTGGCGGTGGGTTCGTCGACGAGCAGCAGGTCGGGGCGCTGCATCAGCGCGCGCGCAATGCCGACGCGCTGGCGCTGGCCGCCTGAAAGCGCGTCGGCGCGGGTGTTCTCGTATCCCGAAAGGCCGACCCGCTCGAGAAGCTCGAACGCCACGGCCACGTCCTCGCGCGGGTAGTTGCGCCGCCAGGCGCGCAGGAAGCTCACGTAGCCGAGCCGGCCCGAGAGCACGTTTTCCATCACCGTCAGGCGCTCGACCAGGTTGTACTCCTGGAAGATCATGCCCATGCGCCGGCGCGCCTTGCGCAGGTCGCGCCGACCCAGCGCCGTGACCTCGGTTCCGTCGAGGACGACCTTGCCCGAGGTCGGCTCGACGAGCCGGTTGACGCAGCGGATGAGCGTCGACTTGCCGGCCCCCGACGAGCCGATGATCGCCACCACGTGGGGCTCGTCGACCGCGAGCGACACCCCGTTCAGCGCGCGGGCGCCGGTGGGGTAGCGCTTGACGAGGTCGGTGATCGTGAGCATGGCCGAACCGGCATAGGCGAAGCCGCCGCCCCCGACGAGGAGCGGCAGCCCGTGCCTTGCGTGCTTACTTCTTTTTCTTCTTCTTGACCTTGAGGCCGGCGAGCGCGTCCTGGGTGTAGCTGACGCCGTTGACCCGCTGGATGGTGCGGATCACGTTCCAGTGCTCCTCGAAGGTGATCGCCATGAAGTGGTCGGCCTGCTTGCCGAACTCCTCCTCGAGCCCGCTCCCTTTCCAGTCGAAGGTGAGGAAGGCGTCGACGACGTTCTTGGCCAGCTCCGGCTGCAGGTTGTGGGCGTAGCCGTAGGAGGTGGTCGGGAACAGGTCCGACTCCCAGATGACGCGGATGTCGTCACGCTTGAGCAGGCCCTTGTCGATCATGCGGTCGAGCACGCTCGAGGCGATCGGGGCGGCGTCGTAGTCGCGGTTGGCGACGCCCATGATCGAGTTGTCGTGCTTGCCCGAGTAGATCACCTCGTAGTCCTCGTCGGGCACCACTCCCATGTCCTTGAACAGCGCCCTCGGCGCCTGGTTGCCCGAGTTCGACGATGGCGTCACGTGGGCGATCTTGCGGCCCTTGAGGTCGATGACCTCCTTGATGTCGCTATCGCGGTGGGTGATGAGCTGGAGCCGATAGCCGAAACGGCCGCCCTCCTTGGCCATGATGGCGAAGGGGACGTAGCCGGCGAGGTTGACGCCGAACACCGTCGGCCCGGTCGAGATGCCGGCGACGTGCAGCCGGCCCGAGCGCATGGCCTCGACCTGGGCGGCATAGGACTCGGCGCCGTACCACTTGACCTTCTTGCCGGTCTTCTCGGCGAGGTAGGTCATGAACTCCTCGAACACGTTCTCGTAGACCGAGGGATCCTCGACCGGCGTGTACGAGAAGATCAGCGTGTCGGGATCGAGCAGTTGGCTCGCGTCGCTCGGCGCGTCGGCGACGAGGTCACCGTTGTCGTCGCAGTAGCGAACGTCGAGATCGCCACGTTCCTTGCACTCGCCGGCGAATCCGAAGGCCGGCGCGATGAGCAGCGCCAGCGCCCCGGCGAACCCGGCCAGGACGCCGCGGCGCGTCAAAACGGAAATAAGCATGGAAGCCTCCCTAACATGTGACAAGTCGACCCGATGCACGTATCGGTGCAGCGCACCGAGCGGCCCGGGGTGTTTTGCCCAATCTTATATCACGAACCGGCCGCGGGCCATAGCCGCCCGTGGTCCGGGAGGGCGCTCGGGCAGCCTCGTGCGCGAGGTCGTCGGGGAGGCCGGCGAGCCCGATCAGCGCCCGCCCGCGGGCCGACTTAGACCACTAGGCGTCTTCGACCCGGCACTCGAGGCCGAGGCTGTCGGCGGCTTCCTTGACGCTGGTGAGGCAGGCCTCGGCCGCGTCATCGGCGAGCGCGACGGCGAAGCGGATGACCTGGCTGGCGCCCTCCGCGTCGCTCTCGGGGTGCGTGTTCAGCCGCACCACCTCGGCGCCGCCGGCGATCAACGCCTCGGCGAGGGCGAGCACGAGTCCCGGGCGGTCAGTGCCGGCGAACTCCAAGCGGTGCGAGATGCGGCCGGCGGCGCCCGCCTGCGGCTGGTAGGCGCTCACGCTCACCCTGCCGCCGGCGATCTCGGGCAGCGCCTCGACCTCGTCGACGAGCACGTCGCGCGTGACGCCGACGGGGAGCTCGCATATAGCGGTGAACTCGGCGGTGCCGGAGAGCGCCGCGAAGGTGGTGTCGGCGAGGTTGCAGCCGAGGTCGGCCAGCCGCCGGGTGAGCGTCGTCAAGAGCTCCCGATGGCTGACGCAGACGACCGAAACGACAGCCTTCTCACTCATGGCCGACCCCGACGATGGATGGCGTTCGATGCGCCCGCCATCATGGCGCAATTTCGCCCTGTTGCAAGCCTTCGCACGGCCGCTGCTTCAGCGCGGCACATCGGTGGCCGGCGCCGTGGCTTGCGGCGTAACGCCGCGGTGCATCATCCACCACAGCAGCAACAGCCCGGGCAGGGCGACGATGGTGCTGATGACGAAGAACGTCACCCAGTCGAAATGGTCGGCCATCCAGCCGCCCGAGGACGCCAGCACGGTGCGGCCGAAGGCCATGAACGAGGTCAGCAGCGCGTATTGGGTGGCGGTGTAGGCGAGATTGCAGAGGCCCGAGAGGTAGGCCACGAAGGCCGCCGTGGCCATGCCGCCGGTGAAGTTCTCGACGGCGATGGTCACGGTCAGCATGGGCACGCTGTAGCCGACCATGGCCTGCACGGCGAACATCAGGTTCGACAGCATCTGCAGCACGCCGCAGACCAGCAGGCTGCGCATGGCGCCGTAGCGGATGACGAAGAGGCCACCGAGGAAGACGCCGCCGAGCGTGGCGATGAGGCCGAAGATCTTGCTCACTCTCGCGATCTCGGTGTTGGTAAAGCCCATCTCGACGTAGAACGGGTTGGCCATCACCCCGGCGAAG
>JAZFVR010000410.1:0-5558 GCA_036447835.1 Alphaproteobacteria bacterium
GAGCGCATCGGCCGTCCGCCCGACGGCGACCGTTTCGTCGCGCGCCTCGAGAAGCGGCTCGGCCGCCCGCTCGCCAGGCGCCGACCCGGACCGCAGCCGAAGCCGGGCACAACGAAGTCAACCAGAATTAAGTAAGGCGTCCCCGTATCTCCCGTATCTCCGTCCCAGAATTAAGTAAGCTGTCCCCATATCCGTGTCCCCGTATTTCCGTATCTCCCGGCGTCATTGCTGCGATTACGCGACTTGAAATACGGGGACGCCTTACTTAATTATCGACGCCTGGAGCTTATCGAGGTAGCGTTCGGGCATGGCGAGATTGGCACGCGTGGTGGCGCCGGGCGTCCCGCATCACGTGACGCAGCGCGGCAACCGGCGTCAGGAGACCTTTTTCCGCCCGGCGGACTACCGGCTCTATCGTGAGCTGATGGCCGAGTGGTGCGGGCGCTGTGGCGTCGAGATCTGGGCCTATTGCCTGATGCCGAACCACGTTCACCTGATCGCCGTTCCGCAGACCGCGGACGCCTTGCAGCGGGCGATCGGCGAGGCGCACCGCAGCTACACGCGGGCGATCAACTTGCGCGAGGGCTGGCGCGGCCACCTCTGGCAGGGGCGCTTCGCCTCCTTTCCAATGGACGAGACCTATCTCCTGGCGGCGGCGCGCTACGTCGAGCTGAACCCGGTGCGCGCGCGCCTCCGACGGCGCCCCGAATCGCACCCCTGGTCGAGCGCGCGGGCGCATCTGGCGGGGCGCGACGACGGCCTGGTCACGGTGGCGCCGTTGCTGAGGCTGGTGCCGGAGTGGGCGGGGTTTCTGGCCGACGGGCTCGATGCGGCGCAGGCGACGGCGCTGAGAAGCCACGAACACAGCGGGCGTCCGCTCGGCGGCGACGGCTTCGTCGCGCGCCTCGAGAAGCGGCTCCGCCGCCCGCTCGCCCGGCGCCGACCCGGACCGAAGCCGAAGACGAGCACAACGAAGTCGGCCAGAATTAAGTAAGGCGTCCCCCTAATTGAATACGGGGACGCCTTACTTAATTCCCGATGTTCGAATGGTTTGGGTGTCCGGTATCCGAGCCTCGGATCGCCGGACCCGGCGCGGCAGGGTCAGCCCGCGCCGCCGTCGAAGCCGTAGAGGCGTGCGGCGTTGTCGTGGACGATCTTGCGCCTGTCGGCCTCCGATATCCCGGCGAAGGTGCGCGCGATGACCTCGCGCGAGTGCGGGAAGGTGCCCTCGTCGTGGGGGTAGTCGCTGCCCCACAGCAGGCAATCGGCGCCGGTGAACGCGATGTTGTTGAGCGCCACAGGGTCGTCGCCGAAGGTGACGTGGCCCTGGCGCAGGAAGTATTGGCTGGGCAGCAGCTCGAGCCTGGGCCGTATCCACATGTGCTTCTTCTTCACTTGCTCGTCCATGACGTAGAGCAGCCAGGCGAGCCACCCCGCGCCGCACTCGACGACCACGAACCTGAGCCCCGGGTGGCGCTCGAGCGCGCCCGAGCTGATCAGCAGCGCCACCGGGTTCTGGCCCCGGGCCATGCTCATCGCCATGTGGGTGAGCGCACCGCCGACGCCTTCCTCCTCGCCCCAGTCCTCGGGGTAGGTGTCCTCGCTCTCGGTGAAGGCGTGCAGGCTGAGGACGACGCCGGTGTCCGCGACCGCCGCCCACAGGGGTTCGTAGTCAGGCAGGTTGTAGGGACGCTCGCTCATGGTGATGGGAATCTTGATCGCGCGGTAGCCGAGCCCGGCGGCGCGCTCGACCTCGGCGACCGCCTCGCCGATCTCCGCGACCGGCACGATCGCCACGGGCACGAAGCGCTCCCTGTGTTCGCCGAAGAGCTCGATGGCCCAGTCGTTGTATGCCCGCGCGACCGCGAGCTGGTAGCCTGCGTCGCGCGAGTTGTAGAGGAACAGCGAAGCGTTCGGGTAGATGACCTCGGCGCTGACTCCGTCGCGTTTCAGATCGACGAGACGCCGGGCGATGTCGCGTCCGCCGCTCGCATCGTGGCGGAACTCGCGGTCCTGGTCTTCCTCGGCCTCGCGCATCTCGGCGACGTCGAGGCGCCGCGGCCGCTTGCCGTCGACGACGAAGTAGCGCGCGCCGTCGCGCTCGACCACGCGCGGCGCGCGCTCGCGGAACCGCTCGGGCAGGCGCTCGTTGTAAAGCTCGGCCGGCTCCTGGACGTGTGAATCGGCGGAGATGATCCTCGGCTCTGTCATCGGCGGCCTCCCTTGTCTCGTGGTCTTGCGCACCCGCCGCGCGGAACGCCGGCCGGTGCGCCCCCCCACTAGCGGCCGCCTCGATTGTGCCGCAGAGCGTGGCTCGGGCACAACACCCCCGCGTTACCGCAAGGCCTGTTTCTGAGCGCCGGAATTCGCTAAACTCCCGGCCATGCTCACGCTCTATCACCTGTGGCTGTCGCCCGAGTGCCGCAAGGTGCGCCTCGTGCTCGGTGAGAAACGCCTCGACTTCGCCATGAAGGTCGAGAAGGTGTGGGAGCGCCGGCCCGAGTTCCTGGTCATGAACCCGGCGGGCGAGGTGCCGGTGCTCGTCGAGGCCGACGGCGCCGTGCTCGCCGGGGCGGGCGCGATCTGCGAGTACCTCGACGAGTGTCACGCGGAGCCGCCGCTGATCGGCGCCGACATCCGCGACCGCGCCGAAGTGCGCCGCCTCGTCGCCTGGTTCGACGGCAAGTTCGCGCGCGAGGTCTCCGACAACCTGGTCGGCGAGAAGGTGATGAAGCGCTTCCTTGGCCTCGGCGAGCCCGACACCCGGGCGATCCGCGCCGGGCTCGCCAACGTCAACACCCATCTCGAATACATCGCGTTCCTGATCGAGCGCCGCAACTGGCTCGCCGGCGACGACCTCACGCTCGCCGACCTCGCCGCGGCGGCGCATCTCTCGGCGGTCGACTATCTCGAAGGCGTGCCGTGGGACGAACACCCGAGCGCCAAGGAGTGGTACGCGCGCCTCAAGTCGCGGCCGTCGTTCCGCCCGCTCCTCAAGGACTCGATCCCCGGCTTGGTGCCGCCGGGCCACTATGCCGACCTCGACTTCTAGCACCGTCGTGGATAACGCGCCGGCAGACGCCAAGGCGGAGATCGCGGCCGAGGCGCGCCGGCTCGGCTTCGACGCGGTCGGGTTCGCGCCGACCGAGCAGCCGCGCGAGGTCGCGGCGAACCTGCGCGCCTTCCTCGATGCGGGGCTGCACGGCGACATGGAGTGGATGGCGCGCGCCCCTCAACGACGGGCCGATCCACGCGAACTGTGGCCGGAGGCGCGCACGGTGATCGCGCTCGGCATGAGTTACGCGCCGGCGGAAGATCCGCTCGCGATCCTCGAACGGCGCGACCGCGGGGCGGTCTCGGTCTACGCCCGCGGCGGCGACTACCACAAGACGCTGAAGGCGCGGCTCAAGCGTCTGGCGCGCTTCGTCGCCGGGCGCTACGACGCCGAGGTCAAGGTCTTCGTCGATACCGCGCCGGTGATGGAAAAGGTCGTCGGCATGCGCGCCGGCGTCGGCTGGCAGGGCAAGCACACCAACCTGGTGTCGCGCGAGCACGGCTCGTGGCTGTTCCTCGGCGAGCTGTTCACGACGCTCGAGCTGGCGCCCGACGACGCCGAGGCCGACCACTGCGGCTCGTGCCACGCCTGTCTCGACGTCTGCCCGACGCGCGCCTTTACGGCCCCCTATCGCATCGATGCGCGGCGCTGCATCTCGTACCTCACCATCGAGCACAAGGGCCACATCGCGGCCGAGTTCCGCGAGGCGATCGGCAACCGCGTCTATGGCTGCGACGACTGCCTCGCGGTATGCCCGTGGAACAAGTTCGCCCGCGCCGCGCGCGAGGCCGCGTTCCTGCCGCGCGCCGAGCTCACCGCGCCGCGACTCGCCGACCTCGCCGATCTCGACGACGCCGGCTTCCGCCGCGTCTTCGCCGGCTCCGCGATCAAGCGCACGGGCCGCGACCGCTTCGTGCGCAACGTGCTTATCGCGCTCGGCAATTCGGGCGACGCCGCGCTCGCGCCCGCGGCCGAGGCGCGGCTATCGGACGGCTCGCCGCTGGTGCGCGCGATGGCGGTGTGGGCCTTGTCGCGGCTACTCGATGCGCGCGCGTTCGCCCAACTTCGTGCGCACCACTTGGCCGACGAGGCGGATCCCGATGTCCGTGCCGAGTGGGATGCGACCGTGTAACTTGGGCCAGGGCAACAGATTTCATAACATAGAGACACTGAGAAGAGGAAAATAGAAAATTCAACACTAAGACATCAAAAAATAATATACATCTACGTGTTTGTTTATCTTAAAACCAACTTTGTGTCTTGGTGGTGTAGATACTTTCTTTATTTTCTGTGTCTCAATACCTCCGTTGTTTTATTTTTTCTTGACTTCGCCCCTACTCCGGCCAGCGGCGGTGGAGCCACAGCCACTGCTCGGGGCGGGCGCGGATCCACTCCTCGAACAGCGCGTTGACGCGGGTCATCGCTTCCCTGACGTCGGCTTGGCGGTCAGCGGTCTCGGGGAGCTCCATCGGCGGGTGGATGGTGAGGCGGAAGCGCGCGCCTTCGAGGCGCTCGACGCGAACCGGCACCATCGGGCATTTGAACTTGAGCGCAAGCTGCGCCAGCGCCGGCGCGGTCATCGCCTCGCGGCCGAAGAACGGCACGGCGATGCCGTCGTTGAGCTTCTGGTCGACGATCAGGCCGAGGTGCTCGCCGCGCCTGAGCGCCGCGATCAGCGCCTTCGCCCCTTCCGCGCCCTTGGGGTGGTGCGTGCCGCCGACGGGCGCGCGCAGCCGGCGCAGTATAGGCTCGACAAAGGGATTGTTGGCGGCGCGGTAGATGTAGGTGATTGGCACGCCGCGCTGCTTTGCCGCCAACGTGACGATCTCCCAGTTGCCGATATGGGCTTGGAAGAAGATGCCGCCGATGCCGTCGTCGCGCATGAGATCGATCGTCTCGGCGCCGACGACCTCGACGCGGCCGTCATCGGCGTAGATGTCGATCTCGCCGAGATGCGCATACTCGGCGGCGACGCGGCCCAGATTGTCCCACATGGCACGCACGATCGCCGCGATCTCGGCCTCGCCCTTCGCGGGGAAGGCGCGGGCGAGGTTACGCTCGGCGACACGGCTGATCGCGAACCGGGGCCCGATCACGCGTCCGAGCCAGCCGCCGAGCGCCGAGGCGCGGTCGAGCGACAGCGTGCCGAACAACGCCAGCCCCAGGCGGATCGCCGCAGCCTGCAGCGGATAGAAGACGGCGCGTTTGAGCGCCCGCTTCGCCATCGCGCTCACGACGGCGCGAACAGGCGCGCGAGCAGGCCATCGAGCGCCTGGGTGTCGCGCCAGACGAGGCGCACGCCGAGCACCTCGACCATTGACCGTGCCTCGGCCGGCAGGCGCGCCAGGTCCTTCTCGGTGGTCACCGGCAGCGCCTGCTTGGCGGCCGCCTCCTCGACGATGGTCATGATCTGGTCGGGGGTGTAGCGGTGGTGGTCGGGAAAGGCGATGCGACCGACCATGCGGCAACCCATCGCGCTGAGCGTCGCGAACATCTTCTCCGG
>JAZFVR010000411.1:0-3269 GCA_036447835.1 Alphaproteobacteria bacterium
GACCACTTTTTTTGCCCAAGTCGCATACATTATCATCGCCCTGGTGGCGATCTTTAGCGGAACCACATTCGTTGAACTCGGCATGATCTTCGGCAGCATCATGCTCGTCGCAATGCTTATTCAGACAGGCATTGCATTTGCATCGTTGCGGGAAGCAAAACGCCTCGGGATGTTGGATCCTGACTAACACGAAGGCCGTGACCGCGAAGATCACCGCGATCATCGTCTCCTCCGCTGGCTGGCGCGACGACTTTAGCACCCCGCGGTGCCGAGGCAAAAAGCGTTACGCGCCCGCCTCGCGCGCTATACGCTTTCACGTATGCACTGGCTCGCCGTTCGCGGACTGGCGATCATCGCCGGCGCCTGCACGGCCGCGTTCGCCGCGACCGGGCTCGACCTCGTCGCGGTTCCCGCGGGCACGGTGATCGTGGGCGATGCAGAAGGCGAGGCGGGCGAGACGCCGCGCGCGGTCGCGCTCGCCGCGTTTCGCCTCATGCGACACGAGGTCACCAACGCCCAGTTCGCCGCCTTCGCCGCCGCCACCGGCCACGTCACCGCGCCCGAGCGTAAAGGTGCGGGCTGGGTGTGGCCGGGTCGCTGGCGGCTGACGCCGGGCGCCGACTGGCGCCATCCCTTCGGCCCCGAAACGACGATCGCGGGCCGCGACGACCACCCGGTGGTACAGGTGAGCGCGCGCGACGCCGCCGCGTTCTGCGCCTTCCACGGCCTGCGCCTGCCCACCGACGCCGAGTGGGAGCTCGCCGCCCGCGGGCCGGGCTGGCGGCGCTATCCGTGGGGCGACGCCGCACCCACACAGGGCGACGGCGGCGCACGCCGCGCCAACTTCGGCAGCGTCGAGTGCTGCGCGGCGGACGATGCCGACGGTTACGGGAACACCGCCCCGGTCGGGCGCTTCCCCGCCGGCGTCTCGCCCTTCGGGCTTCACGACATGGCCGGCAACGTGTGGGAATGGACCGCGAGCCTGCTCGACGGCAAGGCCGATGCGGTGATCCTCAAGGGCGGCGGCTGGGGCAACAATCCCTACTGCCTGCGCATCGGCTATCGCCATACGAACCCGCCCGACATCGGCCTCGACATGGTCGGCTTCCGCTGCGCCGGCGACGGCTAGAAAATGGGGTCAGGTCTTGCGTTGCCACATATTTGATCGACAAAGAGTGCCTGAATGTGGCGATGCAAGACCCGACCCCATCCAGCCGATCACGCCTTGACCCCGGCGCCGGTGGCGGGCGGGGCCTGCGCGTCGAGCGGCCAGCGCGCCCGCGGGCTGGCGTCGAGCCCGTCGGTGAGGCCGAGCCTGAGCCGCTCGATCCCGGCCCAGGCGATCATCGCGCCGTTATCGGTGCACAGCTCCGGCGGCGGCGCGACGAGGCGCAAGCCGCCTGCCCGCGCGACCTCGGCGAGCCGCGCGCGCAGCGCCTGGTTCGCCGCGACGCCGCCGGCGACGACGAGCGTATCTCCGTGCGCGAAGCGCTCGCGGAACAGGCGGATCGCGTTCGCCGTGCGGTCGGCGAGCACGTCGGCGACCGCCGCCTGGAAGCCGGCACAGAGGTCGGCGACGTCGCGCTCGCCGAGGTCGTCTTGCGCCAGCGCCTCGACCGCGTGGCGCACCGCGGTCTTGAGGCCCGAGAACGAGAAGTCGCAACCGGCGCGCCCCTTGAGCGGCCGCGGCAGTCGAAAGCGCGCGGCATCGCCCGCCCGTGCCGCCTGCTCGACCGCGGGCCCGCCGGGATAGCCCAGGCCCAGCAGCTTGGCCGTCTTGTCGTAGGCCTCGCCCACGGCGTCGTCGATGGTGGTGCCGAGGCGCGCATACCGCCCCACGCCGGCGACGATCAAGAGCTGGCAGTGCCCGCCCGACATCAACAGCAGGAGGTAGGGGAACGCCACGTCGCGGACGAGGCGCACGGTGAGCGCGTGGCCCTCGAGGTGGTTGACCGCGATCAGCGGGATGCGGTGCACGGCGGCGATCGCCTTGGCGGTCATGAGGCCGACCATGACGCCGCCGATCAACCCCGGCCCGGCGGTGGCGGCGACGCCGTCGAGGTCGCCGAAGCCGACGCCCGCCTCGTCGAGCGCGCGCCTCACCAGATGGTCGATGTGCTCGACATGGGCGCGCGCGGCGATCTCGGGCACGACGCCGCCGAACGCCCGGTGGTCGTCGAGCTGCGAGCGCACGAGGTTGGCGAGCACGCTGCGGTCGTCGCGCACCAGCGCCGCGCAGGTCTCGTCGCAGCTGGTCTCGATGCCGAGGACGATCATCGTCGCTCCGTTCCGCTCCATTCTCCGCCGCAGGCTGCGCAATAATCGCTTTTCACGCTGCGCCCCATACTTTACTCACTCAGCCATGTCTGCAAGGGCCCCGCTCCGCATCGGCACCCGCGGCAGCCCGCTCGCCCGCTATCAGGCCGGGGCGGTCCGCGACGCGCTGGTGGCGGCACACGCCCATCTCGCCGAGCCCGGCGCGCTCGAAATCACCATCATAAGGACGACCGGCGACGCCGTGCGCGACCGCACGCTCGCCGACATCGGCGGCAAGGGGCTGTTCACCAAGGAGATCGAGCAGGCGCTCCTCGACGGCGCCGTCGACATGGCGGTGCATTCGATGAAGGACGTGCCGACCTGGCTGCCCGACGGCCTCGCCATACCCTGCCTGCTGGCGCGCGAGGACCCGCGCGACGCGCTCGTCGCCGGGGGCGTCGCCTCGATCTCGGCGCTCGCCCAAGGCGCGGTCGTCGGCACCTCATCGGTGCGGCGCCAGGCGCAGCTTCTGAGCAAGAGGCCCGACCTCGAGGTGGTGCTCTTTCGCGGCAACGTCGGCACGCGGCTGCGCAAGTTCCGGGCCGGCGAGGTCGACGCCACGCTGCTGGCGCTCGCCGGCCTCAGGCGTCTCGCCATGGTCGACGAGGCCGGCGCCGTGCCGCTCGATCCGGCGGAGATGCTGCCGTCGGCGGGCCAGGGCGCCATCGGCGTCGAGTGCCGCGCCGGCGACGACCGCGTGCGCGAGCTGCTCGCGCCGCTCGACCACGCGCCGACCGCGACCGCGATCGCCGCCGAGCGCGCGCTGCTCGCCGCCCTCGATGGCTCGTGCCGTACGCCGATCGCCGGTCTCGGCGAGCTCGACGGCGCCGGCGGCCTGCGTCTGCGCGCGCTGGTGGCCAGGCCCGACGGCAGCGCGGTCCACACCACCGAGCGCCGCGGGCCGGCAAGCGAGGCCGTCGCACTCGGCGCCGACGCCGGGCGCGAGCTGCGCG
>JAZFVR010000412.1:0-4023 GCA_036447835.1 Alphaproteobacteria bacterium
CGAATGTCGAATTACGCGCGATGACGAGGAACCATCGCAGTCTCGAGAGCGCGGTGATGATGTCTTCGGTGATGCCGTCGCTGAAATACTCTTGCTCGGGATCGCCGCTCAGGTTCAGGAACGGAAGCACGGCAATCGCGGGCTTTTCCTGGTGCGTCGGCGGCGGACCCCTGTCTTCGCGATATTGTCCGGCAGCATCATCGGGGTGGGCGCCCACAGCCGCCGCACGTGGGCGAGCGAGACGGATTCGATTGAACAGCCGCTCCGTCTCTGCGTCGGGCTCGACCTGAAGCTCGCGCTGCAAGATTTCGCGGCATGCCTGGTACTGCTTGACGGCGAGGCCCAGCTGATTCCTGTTCGCATGGGATTCCATGAGCGTCCGATGCGCGACCTCCTGCAGAGGGTCGATCGTCAGCAGCCGTTTCGCCGTCGCCGCAGCCGGGTCGTTCGTTCCGGCCCGCAGCTGATGATTCAAGAGCCTGCTGCAGGCATCGACCGCTTGCTCGTGCAACCGTTGCTGTTCACCACGCAGGAATTCCTCGAATGCCGGGTCGCGTACCCGGACACCCTCGAGAAGTTCGCCTCGATAGAGCGCGATGGCGGCTTGCAAGGCGTCGGGCGAACCTTCGGCCACAAGTCGTTCAAAGGTGCTGATGTCGATCTCGATAGCGGCCGGATCGAGCGCCAGCGTCTCGCCGTCGATGATCAGAGGGGATGGCTCGGTTCCCTCGAGCGCCCGGCGAAGTGCCCAAAGGGCCTGACGCAGGCTGCCGCGGGCTTGGCTCTCGCCTCGATCGCTCCACAGCACGCCAATCAGATTTTCGCGCGAATGCGCCTTGCCGGGCCGCAGGGCGAGGTATGCGAGCAACAGTGCCGCCTTGGTACCCGCG
Organism: Alphaproteobacteria bacterium; assembly: GCA_036447835.1. Taxonomy (GTDB): domain Bacteria; phylum Pseudomonadota; class Alphaproteobacteria; order JAAXGF01; family JAAXGF01; genus JAZFVR01. The sequence goes on from JAZFVR010000412.1 coordinate 891, forward strand.
ATGGCGATCTTCTCGCCTGCCGTGTCGCAGAGGTCGAGGCCCCCGAGCAGCATCAGGCGTAGCGACTTCATCGACGTGCTCCCCCCTCAGAGCAATCGCTCTCCGCCGGTGCCCGAAATCCAATCTATTTAACGCCGAATTAACGGCTCCCGCAACGACCCAGCCGAGCTAAATGACGGAGCGCGAACGGCCTCCGAACGGGAGACGGTTAGGATTCAAGATCATTCCATGATCGAGGAGGGCTTACCATGAGACGTTGGAATCTGCTGATCGCGGCAAGCGTGATCACGTTCGCTGGAGCGACCGGAGCGGCCGCCTTCGACCAGGCACAGTATCAGGCTGTCTTGGACGGTCAGAAGGACTGCATATGGTGCAAGCTCAGCAACGCCAACCTCGCGAATATAAATCTCGAGGGCGCCGATCTCACGGGCGCCGACCTGACGGGCGCTGACCTCACGGGCGCCGACCTCACGAAAGCCGATCTGACGGGCGCCGACCTGACGGGCGCCGTCCTCGCGGGCGCCGTCCTCTCGGGAGCCAACTTCACGGGCGCGGACCTCGACCAGGTCGATCTCACGGCCGCCGACCTTACGGGCGCAAACCTCGAAAGGGCCAATTGCGACTGGGCCACGAAGTTTCCCGAAGGTTTGGGCTGGTCTTGTGTGGGTGTGACCATCGAACGGGAATAGCGCCCCGGCGGTGCGCGAATCCGTCAAAGGTCACCGAGAAGCTCGCGGGGTTTCGGCGTCCTGCCAGGCTACCGTTCGACAGGGGCGAGTGTTTGGAACGCCCCGTTCTCTCTAATTCTCCAGCCCCATCAGGGCGCGGGCGAAGGCGCGGGCCTCGAAGGGGCGCAGGTCGTCGACACCCTCGCCGACGCCGATGGCGTGGACCGGCAGGCCGAACTTCTGCGCCAGCGCCACCAGCACGCCGCCGCGGGCCGATCCGTCGAGCTTGGTGACGACGAGGCCGGTGACGTCGACCATCTCCTTGAAGGTCTGAACCTGGGCGTGGGCGTTCTGGCCGACGGTGGCGTCGAGCACGAGTACGCAGTGGTGCGGCGCGCTCTCGTCGATCTTGCCGAGCACGCGGGCAATCTTCTCGAGCTCGGCCATGAGCTCGGCGCGATTGTGCAGCCGCCCGGCGGTGTCGATGAGCAGCACGTCGGCATTCGCATCGCGCGCCTCGAGAAGCGCGTCGTAGGCGAGACCCGACGGGTCCGAGCCCGGCGCGCGGGCGATCACGGGCGAGCCGCTGCGTTCGCCCCACGCCTCGAGCTGCTCGATGGCGGCGGCGCGGAAGGTGTCGCAGGCGGCGAGCACGACGCGCTTGCCGTCGTCGCGCCAGCCCTTGGCGAGCTTGCCGATCGTCGTCGTCTTGCCGGTGCCGTTGACGCCGACGACGAGCACCACCTGCGGCCGCTGCGCCGGGTCGAGCGTGAGCGGGCGGGCGACGGGCTCGAGGATCGTGGCGATGTCGTCGGCGAGCGCCGCGCGCACCTCTTCGGCGCTCACCTCCTTGTCGAAGCGGGTCTTGGCGAGGTTCCGCGTGAGCGCCGCCGCGGTCTCGACGCCGAGGTCGCCGGTAATCAGCAGTTCTTCGAGCTCCTCGAGCGCGGTGTCGTCGAGCCGCCGCTTGGCAACGATGTCGCCGATGCCGTCGGCGAGCCGGCCCGACGAGCGCGCGAGCCCCGACTTGAGGCGGGCGAACCAGCCGCGCTTCTCCGCTGCCGCCTCGGCCGCCATTACGCCGCGCGAATCGCCAGCGGCTGTCCGATGAGGCTGTCGTCGCGGGCCGCGGTGACGCGCGCCGGCACCAGCGCGCCCGCCGCGAACTCGCCGTCGAGACGCACCGGGGCGAACTGCTCGCTGCGCCCCTTGCCGTCGCGCTCGACGAGCACCTCGACGCGCCGGCCGACGCAGGAGGCGAGGAAGGCGCGCATTCGGGCCGTGCCCTTCTCGCGCAGCAGCGCCGCGCGCTCCTTGCGCAAGGGCGCCGGCAGCTGCGGCATGCGCGCCGCCGGCGTCCCCGGCCGCGCCGAATAGGGAAAGACGTGCAGATAGGTGAGCCCGGCCTCGTCGACGAGGTCGAGGCTCGACCGGAACATCGCCTCGCTTTCGGTGGGGAAGCCGGCGATGAGGTCGGCGCCGAAGACCACGTCGGGGCGCAACGCGCGCACGGTCTCGCAGAAGGCGAGCGCCCCGGCGCGGCTATGGCGACGCTTCATGCGCTTGAGCACCATGTCGTCGCCGGCCTGCAGGCTGAGGTGCAGATGCGGCATCAGCCGCGGCTCGTCGGCGACGAGACGCATGAGGTCGTCGTCGACCTCGGCGACGTCGATGGACGAAAGGCGCAGGCGCGCCAGATAGGGCACGGCGGCGAGCAGGCGCCGCGCCATCTGCCCCAGCGTCGGCCGGCCCGGCAGGTCGGCGCCGTAGGCGGTGAGGTCGACGCCGGTGAGCACCAGCTCGCGGTAGCCGCTCTCGACGAGCAGGCGCGCCTGGGCGACGATCGCGCCCATGGCGACGCTGCGGCTCGGTCCGCGGCCGAAGGGGATGACGCAGAACGTGCAGCGGTGGTCGCAGCCGTTCTGCACCTGGACGAAGGCGCGGGCGCGATCCTCGAAGCCGGCGACGAGATGGCCGGCGGTCTCGCGCAGCGCCATGATGTCGTTGACGCGCACGCGCCCGCCGCCGTCCCCGGTCCAGCTCTCGGGCGCAAGCTTCTCGGCGTTGCCGATGACCTGGTCGACCTCGGGCATGGCGGCGAAGGCGGCGGGATCGATCTGCGCCGCGCAGCCGGTGACGACGATGCGCGCTCCCGGCGCCCGCCGGCGCGCCTTGCGAATCGCCTGGCGCGCCTGGCGCTCGGCCTCGGCGGTCACCGCGCAGGTGTTGATGACGATGGTGTCGGCGAGGCCGGCGGTGTGGCCGCGGATGACCTCGGATTCATAGGCGTTGAGGCGGCAGCCGAAGGTGATGACCTCGGCGCCCGCGGGCGTACGCGCGCTCATCGCGCCAGCCCGTTCGCCAGCGTGCCGCGGAAGCTCTCGGCGGCCGGCCCGGTCATCACCACGTGGCCGTCGTCGCGCCAGGCGATGGCGAGCACGCCGCCGTCGAGCACCACCTCGGCC
>JAZFVR010000413.1:0-3242 GCA_036447835.1 Alphaproteobacteria bacterium
CGCCTGACCTGCGCCGCGCTCGTGGTGTGCACCGGGCGCTCGGTCTCGTGGAAGGCGAGGCACGCGTCGTCCCACGCGAGGCCGCAGAAATCGACCAGCCGCCGCGCCTCGCCCTCGAGGTCGGCGACCACGTCCTCGTAGCGCAGCTCGAGAATCCGCCCCGGCAGCGCCGCGTTCCAATGCGCCATCAGGCGCTCGTAGAGCCGGTAGTAGCGGCCGAGCTCGGCGAGGTCGTAGGCGAACGGCTGGCCGTCGGGGAACAGGCTCCGAAAGCACGACAGGCAGGTGTCGCGCGCATCGCGCGTGCAGTGGATGATGCGTGCCTCGGGCAGCATGAGATGGATGAAGCCGACCCAGCGGTGGTTGTCGGGCATCTTGTCGGTGATGCGGCGCGCCGACGGCGAACGGGCGCCGATGGCGGCGACGTATGCGGCGCCGAGCTCGCGCCAGCCCTCGGGGCTGGTCTCGCGAACGCCGTCGAGGAAAGGCGTCGCCGAGCCCGGCCGGCGGCGCGCCACGCCGGCGGCGAGCCGGCCGACCTCGGGCAGCTCGCCGGCGCCGTGCACCTCGCGGTGGCTGGCGAGAATCTGCTCGACGAGCGTCGTTCCCGAGCGCGGCATGCCGACGATGAAGACGGGGAGCTCCGAATCGCAGCCCTCGGCGCGCCCCAACAACGCCGCGGGAAACGCCTCGATGATGCGTTCGGCCGCGGTCTCGGCGGCGGTGATCGAGAAGTCGATGGACCGCCGCTTCAGGCGATTCGCCTCGACGAGACATGCGAACGCGCGCGCGTAGTCGCCGGTGTCGTCGTGCGCCCTGGCAAGCGCGAACGACAGGCGCATGGCGTCGTCGTCCGAAGTTTCCGAATTGGAAACCACCTCCTCCATGAGTGCGATTTGCGCGTCGCCAGCGGCGTAGGTGGTTATGGTGCTGAGGTTGTAATGCGCCTCGCCGTAGCCCGGCGCCAGCGCGATTGCGCGGCGCAGCGCGGCGGCTGCGTCGGCGATGCGGCCGAGCTCGGCGAGCGCGCCGCCGAGGTTGTTGTGCGCCTCGGCGTAATCGGGCTCGAGCGCGACCGCGCGGCGGTAGGCCTCGACGGCATCCGCGGTGCGGCCGCCGTCTTCGAGGGCGCCGCCGAGGCCGTTATGCGCCGCGGCGAGGTCGGGATCGATGTCGAGTGCACGGCGACAGCTGGCGACGGCGGCCTCGGTCTCGCCGCGGTCCCTGAGCACCGCGCCGAGGTTGGCGTGATACGCGGCCGGGGCGCCGCCGGCGGCAATCGCCTTGCCGATCAGGCCGGCGGCGGCGGCGCAGTCGCCGCGCGTGTGGGCGATGAGGCCGAGGTTGTGCAGCGTCTGGGCGTGGTCGGGCTGGGCGGCCAAGACCCGCTCGTAGTCCGCCGCGGCCTCGGCGAGCCGCCCCTCCTCGTGGAGCCGGACCGCGGCGGCGAGCGCCTCGGCGACCGGCGGCGGCGCGTGGCCAGGGCCGGCCCCATGGCGCGTCGGCCGCTGTTGCTGGCGTCGTTCGCGACGATTCCTCCGCATCTCCGCGTTGCCCGGGGCGAAAGTATCACACGGGCCCACCCCCGGCGGAAGGAGATCGCGGCGGGACGCCGCCGCGGTCCCCCGGCGATCGTCCTACGCGGACACCCGTAAGCATTTGTCACTGCTCGAATTCCGCCTTGCGGCCTGGCCGCGCCGGGGGGACAATCGCCTTGACGCTGGGGCGCCGAGCCCATACATCCTCGGTCTTGCGGGCGGCGGCCCGGTAGCGCCCCGCGACCGGCGCCGGCGGCGAAACGAAGGCAGCGATGGACCATATCGACCGGCTCGAGAGCCAGAGCATCTATATCCTGCGCGAGGCGTTCAACCGCCTCGAGCGCCTGGCGATGCTGTGGTCGCTGGGCAAGGATTCGAACGTCATGCTGTGGCTCGCGCGCAAGGCGTTCTTCGGCCACGTGCCGTTTCCCGCGGTGCACGTCGATACCGGCAAGAAGTTCCGCGAGATGTACGCGTTCCGCGAGCGCTACGCTAGCGAGTGGGGGGTCAACCTGGTCGTCGGCGACTGCCCGCCGATCGACGAGATCGACGAGACGCTGCCGCCCGCCACCCGCGCCGCGGCACGCAAGACCGCGGGCCTCAAGCGCCTGATCGAGGCGCACGGCTTCACCGGCGTCATCGCCGGCATCCGCCGCGACGAAGAAGGCACGCGCGCCAAGGAGCGCGTGTTCAGCCCGCGCGGCGAGGCCGGGCGATGGGACTTCCGCGACCAGCCGCCCGAGTTCTGGGACCAGTTCAACACCGACTTCCCGCCCGGCACCCACCTGCGCGTCCACCCGCTCCTGCACTGGACCGAGATCGACGTCTGGCGCTACATCGAGCGCGAGGACATTCCCGTGGTCGACCTCTATTTCGCGCGCGACGGCAAGCGCTACCGTTCGCTCGGCGACGAGGACATCACCTTTCCCGTCGACAGCGATGCCGCGACGGTCGCCGAGATCATCGTCGAGCTCGAGCACACGCGCGTCGCCGAACGCAGCGGCCGGGCGATGGATCACGAAGCCGAGGATTCGTTCGAACGCCTGCGCGTCGAGGGCTACATGTGATGGCCAAGAAGGCGAGCCAGGCGCGGCGCCCGGGCGTCGCGCTCGTCGCCGAGGCGGAGGCGCCGCCGGCGAGCGCAACACCGGCGGGCGCCCCGCGCGAGGTGCTCAACATCGTCATCGTCGGCCACGTCGATCACGGCAAGTCGACGCTGGTCGGGCGCCTGTTCAACGACACCGGCTCGATGCCCGAGGGCAAGGTCGAGGCGATCCGCGCCGTGTGCGAGCGCCGCGGCATGCCCTTCGAGTGGGGCTTCCTGATGGACGCCCTGCAGGCCGAGCGCGACCAGGGCGTGACCATCGATGCGGCGCATATCCGCTTTCGCAGCGCGCGTCGCGACTACATCATCATCGACGCCCCCGGCCACCGCGAGTTCCTCAAGAACATGGTCACCGGCGCGGCGAGCGCCGATGCGGCGCTGCTCGTCATCGACGCCGCCGAGGGCGTGCGCGAGCAGTCGCGGCGCCACGGCTACCTCCTCCACCTGCTCGGCGTGCGCCAGGTGGCGGTGGCGGTCAACAAGATGGACCTCGTCGACTACGACGCCGAACGCTTCGCCGCGATCGAGGCCGAGTACCGCGCCTACCTCGGGCGCATCGGCATCGATCCGACCTGCTTCATGCCGGTATCGGCGCGCGA
>JAZFVR010000414.1:0-6700 GCA_036447835.1 Alphaproteobacteria bacterium
TTCCCCCCAACGGTTACTTGGTACCATACACGCGGTCGCCCGCGTCGCCGAGTCCCGGAACGATGTAACCGTGATCGTCGAGCCGCTCGTCGACGGCGGCGGTGAAGATGGGCACGTCGGGGTGCTCGTCGTGGAACGCCTCGATGCCTTCGGGCGCGGCGAGGAGGCAGACGAACTTGATCGACTGCGGGCTGCTCTCCTTGACGCGCTGCACCGCGGCGATCGCCGAATTGCCCGTCGCCAGCATCGGGTCGACGATGATGACCCTGCGGTCTTCGAGCTGCTCGGGCACCTTGTAGTAGTACTCGATCGCCACCAGCGTCTCGGGGTCGCGGTAGAGCCCGACATGGCCGACGCGCGCCGAGGGCACGAGGTCGAGCATGCCTTCGAGCAGCCCGTTGCCGGCGCGCAGGATCGAGACCAGGCACAGCTTCTTGCCCTCGAGCACAGGCGCCCGCATCTTGGCCAGCGGCGTCTCGATCTCGCTCATCGTGAGCGGCAGGTCGCGCATCACCTCGTAGGCGAGCAACAGGCTGATCTCGCGCAGCAGCCGGCGAAAATCGGCGGTCGGCGTCTCCTTGCGTCGCATCAGCGTCAGCTTGTGGCGCACCAGCGGGTGATCGACGATGGTCAGGTTCTTGTCCATCCGTGGGCCTTTCGGTGTTCGTTTCTCAAACGGCCATGACAGTGTTCTAGAAGACCGTGCCGTCGCTGTCGAAGCCGATCGGCGGGGCGCCGTCCGTGCGGCGTTCGCGCGCGATGCGCCGGCCCGCGCTCCAGGTGCCGCCTTCGAGCACCCTGGCGAGGGGAAACGCGGCGGCCTCGAGGCCGAGCTCCGCGCGCACCCGCTCGGCGATGCGGTCGAGGAGCGCGACCGTGAGCGCGCGCCACTCGACGATGATCTCGCTGTCGACGCGGTGACGCAAGGTCAACATGTCGGCGTGCTTCGCCCGCAGCACGCCGAGGTCGATCAAGAGGCCGCCGTTGCGGTACTCGGGAAGGCCGGTGAGCGCGTCGAGGTCGGTGACGGCAATGCCCGCGTCCTCGAGCGGCTCGACGAGCGAGTAGGCGAGCCACTGCGACAGCTTGTGGAACGGCACCAGGCCGTCGGTCGCGTCGTCGCTGCGCACGGCCGGATGGCGCCACACGTCGCCCAGGTTGACGCCGTCGAGGCTGATTCGCCCGGGCCACACCGGGCCGAGGCCGTGCAGCACCGCATCGAGCATGAGGACCGCCGGAATGCCGCCGTGCTGCGCTCGCCCGGCGAGGTAGTCGAACATGTTGCCGACGCGTGGCGCGCCTTCGCCGAACAGCTCGGGCGCCGCTGTGAGCGCGGTGCCGAGCCGTCTCAGCATCCCGGCGCGACCTTCGAGGCCGACGAGCGGGTTGTCGCCCGAGACCTGGAACGCGGCGGCGAGCGCGCTCGCATCGAAACGCGCCAGCGCCTCGGCGTCGGCGCGCAGGGGCGCGTCCGGTGTGGCTGAGAAGGCGCCGCCGGCGAACAGGTGAAGGCTCGCTACCGCAAGGCCCTCCGAGCGGCTGTAACGCGTGTCCGATCCCGGCTCGCGGTAACTCCAGCGTTCTCCCGCGCCGGCGTCGAGAAGCACGCTGGTGACGGCGAGGTCGATGCGCACGCGCGCGACCTCGGCCGCGGGCGCGGCGGCGAGGCGCTCGGCGAGCGCGCCCCAGCGGTCGACGCCGCCGGCGGCGAAATGACGCCAGCGGCTGTGGTAGGGCACCTCGAGCGTCGGGTAGGCGGTGCGGATGGTGTCGGCGACATACGCCGCGGCGTCGTCGAGGCGCTCGGGCGCCAGCGCGAAATGGTCGAGGGCGTCGGCCTCGGCGGCGGCGAGGATCGCCGCGCAGCGCTCACGCACCGCTGCCGGCGTGCGCAGCCAGGCGATCGCCTCCGCCGTATCGCGGAAGCGCGTCAAGCTCTCACCTAGGAGCCTGTCCGGGTAATGGTCACGGACAGGCTCCTAATAGTCGCTCAGGGCACGACCCTTGGTCGCCGATAGCTGCTTGGCGTCGGGAGCGTCGCCCTCGCTGTAGTAGCCGGCGGCCATCTTGGCGTCGATTTCGACGCGCGCGTCGTCGGGAATGAGCTCGTCGGGAATCGGCACCCGCTCGACGATCTCGATGCCCTGGCGCGCGATCGCGTCGTGCTTGGCGTTGCTCATCGAGACGAAGCGGTCGATGCGGTCGATGCCGAGCCAGTGCAGCACGTCGGGCATGAGCTCCTGGAAACGCACGTCCTGCACCCCCGCCACGCATTCGGTGCGTTCGAAATAGACCTCGGCCCGGTCGCCGCCCTGCTGGCGCTTGCGCGCGTTGTAGACCAGGAACTTGGTGACCTCGCCAAGGGCGCGCCCCTCCTTGCGGTTGTACACGACGAGCCCGGCGCCGCCCTGTTGCGCCATTTCGACGCAGACCTCGACGCCGTGCACGAGATAGGGCCGGCAGGTGCAGATGTCGGAGCCGAAAACGTCCGAGCCGTTGCACTCGTCGTGCACCCTGCAGGCGAGCTTGCGCTCAGGGTCGCGCATGGCGGCGAGCTCTCCGAAGCAGTAGATGCTGATGCCGCCGATCGGCGGCAGGAAGAGGTGCAGATCGGGCCGGGTGACGAGTTCGGGGAACATCCCGCCGGTTTGCTCGAACAGCGTCCGGCGCAGCTCCTGTTCGCCGACGCCGCAGCGCTCGGCGACGCCGGGCAGATACCACACCGGCTCGATCGCCGCCTTGGTGACGCTGACGTCGCCGTTCTCGAACAGGATCTCGCCATCGGGCTTGAGCCGCCCGTTCTGCAGCGCCTCCCTGAGCTCGGGCAGGTTGAGGTGCGCCTTGGTCACCGCGATGGTCGGGCGTATGTCCCAGCCGTCGCCGAGAAGATCGGCGAAGGCCTCGCTCACCTTGTGGCCATAGGGATCGAACGACACGATCTTCTCGGGGTCGGCCCACTGCGGAAAGGGGCCGATGGGCTCTGCGGGCGCAGTGTCGGTGAGGTCGGGCACGTGCACCGGGTCGAGCGAGCCTGCGGCGATGGCGAGCGCGCGGTAGAGCGCGTAGGAGCCCGAATGGGCGCCGATCGCGTTGCGCCGGCTGGGGTCGCCGAGCGTGGCGATGACCGGGCCGCGTGCCTCGGCGTCGGCCGCCCCCCATTCGAGCGGCGGCGGCTTGGTGGCGCCGCGCCGCGGATGCGACGTCAGAACGATGTGCTTGGTCGCGCGTTTCTTCGTGTTCATGCGCTTACACCTTGAAACCGGTTCGCCGGCGTGCATCGCAGCCGGCAAGCCGAAACCCGCGGCGATGAAAAACGAACATTATGCCATAACACCGCCCGCTGTTGGCAACTCAAAGCGTTATCGGCAGAACAGTCACAATTCATTGATATAGCGTAATTAATTTCTTCTTTCCTCGGAGCTTTTCCCGGGCCGCTGCGCGCTTCGCGGCCATTCCGGCCCATCGCGCCTTGTCCCAAACGAGGCACGTCGATTGTCCTCGTGCGCGCGTTTTCCTAAACTCGTCGTCGACGGCGAGCGCGTGCTCGGGGTCCGCGACGATCGAAGGGAAAGGAGCGCCTGATGAGCGCAGACGACGCGGCGGTCGAAGCCCTACGTGGCATGTTCGAGAAGTGCCGCCGCGCCGTCGTCTTCTCCGGCGCCGGCATCAGCACCGAGTCGGGCATTCCCGATTACCGCAGCCCCGGCGGCATCTGGACCAAGTATCAGCCGGTGGATTTCAACGACTTCCTCGCCTCCGACGAGATGCGGCGCGAGTTCTGGCGGCGCAAGTTCGCTACCCACGGCAGCGTCGAGAGCGCCGCGCCGAGCCGCGGGCACCGTGCCGTCGCCGAGCTGGTGCGGCGGGGGACCGTCGCCAGCGTCATCACCCAGAACGTCGACGGCCTGCACCAGAGATCGGGCGTGCCCGACGACCGAGTGATCGAGCTTCACGGCAACACCACCTACACCCGTTGCCTCGATTGCGGTGAGCGTTACGAACTCGAGCCGATCCGCGTCGCGTTCGAGACGGTGGGAACCCTGCCCCTGTGCCGGACCTGCGGGGGTCTCGTCAAGACCGCGACGATCTCGTTCGGGCAAGCCATGCCCGAGGACGAGATGCGCCGCGCCGAGGTGGAAGCGCTCGAATGCGACCTGTTCCTCGCCGTCGGCTCGTCGCTCAGAGTGTATCCGGCAGCGGGCTTCCCGGGCCTCGCCAAGCGCAACGGCGCGCGGCTCGTCATCCTCAACCGCGAGCCGACCGAGATCGACGGGCTCGCCGACCTCGTCCTCCATCGCGAGATCGGTCCTACCCTGGGCGAGGTCGTCGGGGTTGATTGACGGTTGTCGTGCCGCTGGCGTGGTCAGCGCGTGTCGGGAGACCCCGTCGTGTCGCTGGCGTTCGACTTCGAATAGCCGAGAGAGACGGTGCTGCCGATATTGATCGGCCGCGCGCAGTCCTCGTCCATACGCTCGTGGAAACGGCCAGTGCTCACGCTCGGGCCTTCGCGGCACTCGACGGCCGGGGTGATCGTTATCGGCGCGATGCCCGGCAGGAAGAAACCGCGATAGCCGCCCGCGCGCGCGTCGACACCGCCGTTTGCGAGCGCGCCGTTGACGCTGATGAGAGGTTCGGCCTGCACGGTTTCGAGCGCCGCAAGGGAAAATCCCAGGATCAGCGCCAGCGCCGCGATGCAACGGGGATGCGACCACTCATCAGCTTTTCGCTTCATCGCCAATGCCCTCCTCGAGGCGCTATTCGATACCGTCCTGGTCCTGCCATCTTGGGCCTGAAATATTGATGATGTGTTAAATATTGGATTTAGTTTAATTTTCGTCTTAAATCACTGTAACGGAGAGTAATCGTCTCTGCGAAAGTTGAACTCCTTCTCTGGTTTGGGCGTGCGGGCAGCGCGCCGCCTGCCGCCGTGATGCCATGGCGGCAGGCCGTGTACGCGCGGGTTCTTGGCCTTGAATGCAGACCGCGGCGTTCCGGGCCTCCGCCCGGGTCCGCTCGCCCGGCCTGGCGCTGCTACTGGGCCGGGCTTGCCGCCCCGACGGCGCCGGCGCCTGCGGTGTTGGAAGTTGCGGCCGCGCCCTTGGTGCCGCTCGGCGTGTCGATCGACTCGCAACGCGGCTCGCAGCTCATCGTGGTTTCCGCGGTGTTGCGGTACAGAGTTACCTCGCGTTCGAGATTGGGGGTGACGACCAGGTCCGACTGGTAAATCTCGTTGCCCTCGGCGTCGAGGACGAAGAAGTTGGTCTCGCCGATCTGCCGGCCGACCACGAAGATCATGCGCGACGCCTCGACGGAGATGTCGGCGATGTCGGGATTGGCAACCATGACGAGGCTCGCGTCCGAGTCGAGACGCATGAGATGGGCCTTGTCGATGATGACGCGGAGCGGCTCGGGGCCTTCGGGCTCGGGCTCCGCGACGTGTTGCGGCTCCGGTTCGCCAGCCGGCGGCGCTTCCGCCTGCTCGGGCTGGGTGGCGTCGAGCAGCGCCTGCTCGATGCCTTGGGTATTGCGGGACGGGAAATAGCGCCCGTGGCCCGCGTCGGCGATGCACTGAAGCTGGTCGCGCTCCTCGTCCGAGACGTCGAACCCGACCACGTGGATCGTCAGGTTGACGTCGCTCGCGGCGAGTTCCGCCGCCACTTCGCACACATTCCGGTTACACGTCGGGACGCCGTCGGAAATGAGCACGATGTTTTTCTGATCATCCGTCGCGGGAAACTGCTCTGCCGCCGTTTCGAGCGCCAGCGCGATGGGCGTCTTGCCCTTCGGATGGATGCGCCCGAGATGGCCGAGCAGCCCCGCCACATTGCTTTCACCAACGCGGCTGAGGACCTCGACGTCGGTGCAGTCGGCTTCCCGATTGTGACCGTAGCTCATGAGGCCGGCGCTGGCATCCGGCGGCAGCTGGCCGAGGATGAAGCCCAGCACCTGCTTGGCGGTCTCGATTTTCGCCACGCCCTCGACCTGGCCCCACATCGAGTTGGAGCCGTCGAGGATGAACATCGTGTTGGTGTCGGCGAGCGCGGCCGACGGAAAAGCCAGCGACAGGCCGATACCGAGGCCTATCACACTCGGGAGTTTTGCGTTCATGGTGGCCCTCTGCATCACGCGTTAGACACCCGCTTGGCCGACGCCAGGGTCTGCTGCGGGGTGAGACGACACGACCGAACCGGAGGCGCCGCACAAGAACCGGCCCCGCGGCGCGGGCGCGAGGCCCCGAAGGGGGTGGATACGTCTCCTTGCCCTAGCATTCTTTTCCTGGCTCTGACCGAGTCGGGGAATTCCAGTCTTGCCGGGAAGAATGCGCCGCCCGCGTTAAGAAAGCTTGAAGCCGGCCCGATTACGCGGGCGCGAATCGGCGCCGCCGCGGCGGCGAAATCGCGCCGATTTCAGCGTCGGCGGGGAGGGCGGCTCCGGGGCATCGTGACGCTGCCGGCGGGCCGGCGACGTGCGTGCTCGAAACTAATGTAAAGACTGAATAAAATTTTATAACATATTGGTATAAAGTATTATTCTTGTACACCTCGTATCTCGAAAGGATATTCGCGGTCGGGTCAACGGTGGACCGGGCACGCCGCTCCTTAGCCCTCCGGACCGATTCGGGCGCCACTACACCGTTGTCGTACCGATGGCGTATACTCAACATATTTCAATAACTTATCTGTCGTACTTCGGTGTCGAG
>JAZFVR010000415.1:0-2364 GCA_036447835.1 Alphaproteobacteria bacterium
ATGAACACCAGCACGATGCCGATCGCCGTGCCCATCCAGTTGAGCGGCCAGGTGATCTCGACGAAGGCGCGCCAGGGCCGCGCGCCGTTGACCTTGGCGACCTCGAGAAGCTCGAAGTTGAAGTTCAAGAGCGACAGGTAGATCGCCAGCACCATGAACGGAATCCACAGGTAGACGAGGCCGATGGCGCTGGCGAGGTTCGAGTACATGAGCACCTGCACCGGCTCGAGCCCGAAGGTCATGAGCGCCATGTTGACGAGGCCGATGGGTCCGAGGATGTGCTGGATCGAGGTGACGCGCAGCACGATCCCGGTGAAGAACGGCGCCGCGGTGAGCAGCACGAGGATGAGCCAGTAGCGGCCGCCGTGCTTGGCGATGAAGTAGGCGACAGGGTAGGCGTAGATCAGGCACACCAGCGAGACGACGAACGCCATCACCAGCGAGCGGGCGAGGAACACGAGATAGGTGCTCTGGGTGAGGATGGTGACGTAGTTGTCGACGTTCCACTCGGCGATCAGCACATAGCGCTCGGTGCGCCAGAAGCTGAACACCACGATCGAGAGCAGCGGCAGCAGCAGGAAGACGAGCAGGAACAGCGCGCCGGGCAGGGTCAGCGCCGCGAAGCGCAGGCGCGGGTCGTAGCGGATGCGCGCGAAGGCCATGCTCAAGCCTCCGCCACGGCGAAGGTGTCGCCCGCCCCGGGCGCCCAGCTCAGCGCCACCGTACCGCGCAAGGCGACGCCGGCCACCTCGGGGGCATCGCTCACCACGAGCTCGGCGCCGTTGTCGAGCGTCACCAGATAGTCGGCGTACTGGCCCTTGAAGATCACGTCGCGCAGGGTGCCGGTAAGCCGGTTCGCCTCGCCCGCGGCGGCCGGCGCGTCGCCCGGGGCGATGCGGATGCGCTCGCTCTTGAGGAAGTACTCGACCTCGTCGCCGGCCCGGGCGTCGGCCGGCCGCGGGACGATCACGCGCGTTCCCTGCCAGTCGAGCGCCGCCTCGTCACCGTCGACCTCGGCGAGGCGCCCCGAGAGCGTGTTGGGCGAGCCGACGAAGCCGGCGACGAAACGCGTCGCGGGCCGGGTGTAGACCTCGATCTTGCGCCCGGTCTGCTCGATCAGCCCCTCGTGCATGACCGCGATGCGGTCGCTCATGGTCAGCGCCTCTTCCTGGTTGTGCGTGACGTAGACGAAGGGAATTCCGAGCTCGACCTGATAGCGGCGCACCTCGATCTCCATCTCCTTGCGCAGCTCGCGGTCGAGGTTGGCGAGCGGCTCGTCGAGCAGCAAGAGCTCGGGCCGCGCCACCAGCCCGCGGGCGAGCGCCACGCGCTGCTTCTCCCCGCCCGAGAGCTGGTGCGGGAAACGTTCGGCGAAGCCGGGCAGGTGCACGAAGTCGAGCACCCAGTCGAGCTGGCGCTGCCGCTCGCCGCGGTCGCGGCCCTGCATCTTGAGCGGGAAGCTGATGTTCTCACCCACGGTCTTGTGGGGGAACAGCAGGAAATCCTGGAACACCATGCCGATGCGCCGCTCATAAGGCGGCAGAAGCGTGATGTCGCGCCCGCCGATGGCGACGCCGCCGGTGTCGGGCGTCTCGAGGCCGGCGATGATCCTCAGGAGCGTCGTCTTGCCCGAGCCGCTCGGCCCGAGAAGGGCGAAGAATTCGCCCTCGGCGACGGCGAGGCTGACGCCCTTGAGCGCGCGCACCGCGCCGAAGCTCTTCTCGACCGTCGTGATTTCGAGGACCGGCTGGCTCATCGCTCGCACTCATACCAAGGATCAATGATAAAGACCCATAGAGACGATTTCCCGTGGCCTTCGGTTAGGCGCGCCCGGCGCTGCGATGCCGTTGCATCGTTAGCCGGTCGCAACGACATCCGAGGGTCACGGGAAACCGCCGTCGCGGTCGCGTCCGCGTTGCGCCGGAGGGCGTCAGGAAACCTTGACGATGCCCCGCATCGCCTGCGGCTCCCTTCCGGCCCGGCGCAACGCGGACGCGATCTCTATGGGTCTCTATCATTGATCCTTGGTATCAGGCACGATCATCGGCGGGGAAAATCGGGGCGCGTCGCGCCGACGCGCCCCGGCAGCGGTTGCGGATGGCCGCGCGTGATCGATTACGCGGCCTCGACCTCCGACCAGACGCGTTCCCACTTCTCGGGCGACGACGGGGCGTCGAACTGATAGAGCCCGCGGATCGCACTGGTCTGGTTGAGGAACATCGTCTCGGTGTAGCGCTCGGGGATGAGCGCGCGCACGTCGACGCAGGGCGACCAGCCGATGTCGGTGGCGACGATCGCCATGTTCTCGGGCTCGAGGCGGAAGTTGACCCACTCGTGGGCGATCTCGAGCTTCTCGCTCGATTC
>JAZFVR010000416.1:0-13806 GCA_036447835.1 Alphaproteobacteria bacterium
GTGCAGACGGTGTCGAAGACGCAGAAGAAGACGACCGAGCGAAAGGCCTCACAGCGCTCGAGCACCTGGCGCACGAAGGCGACCGCGTTGTCGGCCTCGTTCGCCATCGGACAGACGATGCCGAGCCTTACGTCGGCCAGGGAAAGCCTTGCGGGCGGAAATGGCGGCGTCGACGTCATCCTGGCCCTCGTTACGCGACCAATGCGAAGAGCGTGCCCGGGCGCGGCCGGTGGGAGCGCCCAGGCCTCGTGAAAGAGTAAGGGAACAGCGTTAGTGAACTGTTAATCAAAGAAAAATCAGTAATGTGCCGATGTCCGTTGGCACCGGATTCGTCCCGGGAAGGCTATCCTATGTTCCTATGTATGGAAATATGCAGAGGTGGGCAACGTTACTCTCGATTAATAAGGTAAAACATCAGATTTATAGAATATCCAATTGTTATGGCAAACTATAGCAAATGAGCGGCGGAGCGGGCGGTCAATCGGAGGGTCGAAGGGGTCGCGCGAGGCAATCCGCTTGCATCTGTTGCCGCGGCGCAATAGATTTGCACAAAATTTGAGCACGTCGAACAAGGTGCCTCAACCATGGCCATTTCGCTCGGCCCCGTCAGCCTCGCGGACCCGGTGATCCTGGCGCCCATGTCGGGCATCACCGACATGCCGTTCCGCCGCCTCGTCAAACGCCTCGGCGCCGGGCTCGTGATCTCGGAGATGATCGCCAGCCAGGCGATGATCCGCGAGACGCGGCGCACCATGAGGATGGTCCTCAACTCCCCGGACGAGCAGCCCATGGCCGTGCAGCTCGCCGGCTGCGAGCCGGCGGTGATGGCCGAGGCGGCGAAGCTCAACCGGGATCGCGGCGCGGCGCTCATCGACGTCAACATGGGCTGCCCGGTCAAGAAGATCGTCAACGGCCACGCCGGCTCGGCGCTGATGCGAGACGAGGCGCACGCGGGAAGGATTCTCGAGGCGACCGTGAAGGCGGTCGCGCTGCCGGTCACCCTCAAGATGCGCACCGGCTGGGATGACGCCGATCGCAACGCGCCGAGGCTCGCGCGCGTCGCCGAGGAGAGCGGCATCCGGCTCATCTCGGTGCACGGGCGCACGCGCTGCCAGTTCTATCACGGCAGCGCCGACTGGGACTTCGTGCGCGAGGTCAAGGATGCGGTGTCGATTCCGGTCGTCGTCAACGGCGACATCCAGACCGTCGACGACGCCGGCGAGGCGCTCGCGCGATCGGGCGCCGACGGCGTGATGATCGGGCGCGGCGCCTGCGGGCGGCCGTGGTTCCTCGCGCAGGTCATTCATTACCTGCGGACGGGGGAGCGCCTTCCCGACCCGCCGCTCGGGCGCCAGCTGGCCCTCGTGCTCGAGCACTTCGAGGACATGATCGCCCATTACGGACGCGACATCGCGGTGCGCATGGCGCGCAAGCACATCGGCTGGTATTCGAGGAGCCTGCCGGGATCGAGCGAGTTCCGCGCCGCCGTCAACCGCATGGCCGAGGCCGACGCGGTACGCCAAGCGATCGCTGCGTTCTACGAGCCGCTCATCGAGCGGCGCGCGGCATGACGGCGAAAGCGGCGACCGTGCCGGCGCAGGCGCAGGCCAAGGCGCCGCCCGACGCCGCGGCGATCGCCAGCGCCTTGCCCGACGCGCTCCTGTTGCTCGATGGCGACGATGTCGTGCGCCTCGTCAACCCGGCAGCCGAGCAGTTCTTCGATGCCGGTGCCGGCGTGTTGTGCGACCGTCCGTTCGACGCGCTGATCAAGTTCGACAGCCCGATCGTCGCTCTCGTCGCCAAGGTGCGCGACGATCTCACCACCGGCGCGGTGCACGACGTCGGCGTGCTTTCCCCGCACGGTCGTACGCGCGCGGTCGACGTGCAGGTGGCGGCGCTCCCCGACGCGCCGGGCTGGGTACTGGTGCTGTTGCGCGGGCGCACGCTGGCGCAGAAGCTCGACCGCCAGCTCACGCATCTCGGCGCCGGCCGCTCGGTCGCCGGGCTCGCCGCGGCGCTCGCCCACGAGGTGAAGAACCCGCTGTCGGGAATCCGCGGCGCCGCCCAGCTCCTCGCGCAGGGGGCCAATGCGGAGGACCGCGAACTCACCCGACTGATCACCGACGAAGCCGACCGTATCTGCCGGCTCGTCGACCGCATGGAGGTCTTCTCCGACCGCCAGCCGGCGGCGCGCGGCCCGGTCAACATCCACCAGATACTCGAGCACGTACGCCGACTCGCGCAAAGCGGATTCGCCCGCGGCTTGCGCTTCGTCGAGCGCTACGACCCCTCGCTGCCGCCGGTGTCGGGCGATCGCGACCAGCTCGTCCAGGTGTTCCTCAACCTGGTCAAGAATGCCGCGGAGGCGGCGCCGGAGAGCGGCGGCGAGATCGTCCTCGGCACCGCCTTCGAGCCGGGCATCCGGCTTTCGCTCGCCGGAGGCCCGGGCCAGCTTCGCCTGCCGCTGGCGGTCAGCGTGCAAGACAACGGCGACGGCGTGCCCGCCGACCTCAAACAGCATCTATTCGACCCCTTCGTCAGCGGCAAGGCGGGCGGCACCGGCCTCGGGCTGTCGCTCGTCGCCAAGATCGTCGGCGACCACGGCGGTGTGGTCGAGTTCGAGAGCGAGCCCAGACGCACCGTGTTCCGCGTGCTGTTGCCGTTCGACGCCGACGGCGAGGCCGCCCCATGACCGCCGCGACGATCCTGGTCGCCGACGACGACAAGGCGATCCGCACGGTGCTCAGCAAGGCGCTCGCCCGCCAGGGCCACGAGGTGCGGGCCACCGGCAACGCATCGACCCTGTGGCGCTGGATCGAGGACGGCGACGGCGACCTCGTCGTCACCGACGTGGTGATGCCCGACGAGGACGGCCTCGACCTGCTGCCGCGCATCAAGCGCCTGCGGCCCGAGCTGCCGATCGTCGTGATGAGCGCCCACACCACGCTGCTCACGGCGGTCAAGGCGACCGAGCGGGGCGCCTACGAATACCTGCCGAAACCTTTCGATCTCAACGAGTTGGTGGGGATTATTCGGAGAGCGCTTTCGGGCTCCAAGGCGCCGCGGGAGGTGGTCGAGGGGGACCTCGAGGAGCACCCGCTGCTGATCGGACGCTCGCCGGCGATGCAGGACATCTACCGCATCATCGCCCGGCTGACGACCAGCGACCTGACCGCCCTCGTCATCGGCGAATCGGGCACCGGCAAGGAGCTCGTGGCCCGCGCGCTGCACGAATACGGCAAGCGGCGCAACGGACCCTTCGTCGCGGTCAACGTGGCGGCGATCCCGCGCGAGCTGATCGAGAGCGAGTTGTTCGGTCACGAGAAGGGCGCCTTCACCGGCGCCAGCGCGCGCCACTTCGGGCGCTTCGAGCAGGCCCAGGGCGGCACGCTGTTCCTCGACGAGATCGGCGACATGCCGATCGAGGCGCAGACGCGGCTGTTGCGCGTGCTGCAGCAGGGCGAGTACACGCCGGTCGGCGGCCGCACCCCGGTGCGCGCCGACGTCCGCATCATCGCCGCGACGCTCAGGGACCTGCGCCAGCACGTCAAGCAGGGGCTGTTCCGCGACGACCTGTTCTATCGCATCAACGTGGTGCCGATCCGCATTCCGCCGTTGCGCGAGCGGCGCGAGGACATTCCGCTGCTCGTGCGCCACTTCCTCGCCGCCGCGCAGGCCGAGGGTCTGCCGGCGAAGAGCATCGACGCGGCGGCGATGGAGCGTATCGCGGACCATCCCTGGCCCGGCAATGTGCGCGAGCTCGAGAACCTTGTTCGCCGACTCGCGGTCCTCTACTCGGAAGAGGTGATCGGCGCCGATATCGTCGCCGCCGAGCTCACCGAGGCGGCGGCGCCTGCGCCGACCGAGACGGCGGGCGCGGAGGGTCTCGGAGCGACGGTCGAGCGTCACCTGCAACAGTACTTCGACGCCCACGACACGGGATTGCCTGCGGCCGGGCTCTACGACCGGGTGCTGCGCGAGGTCGAACGTCCGTTGATCGCGCTCACCCTCGAGGCGACGCGCGGCAACCAGATCAAGGCGGCGCGGGTGCTGGGCATCAACCGCAATACCCTGCGCAAGAAGATCCGCGAGCTCGACATTCCGGTCGTTCGCGGGGGACGGTCGTGGTGAGCGAAGCGTCGTCGACGTGGCCGTCGCTGCTCAACCGGCTGGCGCGCTGGGACGCCCGCGTCAGCCTGTCGCGCAAGCTCGCCGTCATGCTCGCGATCGCGGCGCTCGTCTCGGGCGTCGCCACCTACGGCGCGCTGTCGGGTTGGGGGCCGTTCGGCAGCCCGGCGCCGCAGACCGTGCTCGTCCTGCTTTACGTCGACCTGGTACTGGTCCTGCTGCTCAGTGCGGTGGTGCTGCGCCGCATGGTGCAGCTATGGCTCGAACGCCGCCGGGGCTCGGCCGGATCGCGGCTGCACACGCGGGTGGTGGCGTTGTTCAGCGTCGTCGCCATCGCTCCGGCGATCATCGTCGCGGTGTTCTCGGTCCTGTTCCTCAACTTCGGCATCGAATCGTGGTTCAGCGAGCGGGTCAAGACGGCCCTCGGCGCATCGCTCGCGGTGGCCGAGGCGTATCTCGACGAGCATCGCCAGGTGATCCGCGCCGATGCGCTCGCCATGGCCAACGATATCGACCGCGCCGGGCGCTCGCTGATCGGCAGCCCCGCCATGTTCAACAGGTTCCTGGTAACCCAGGCGGCGCTCAGGTCGCTGACCGAGGTCATGGTGTTTCGCCGCGACGGGCGCGTGCTCGGGCGCACGGGGCTGACCTTTTCGCTTTTCCTGGAGCGCGTTCCGTTCGAGGCGATGGACAAGGCCGACGACGGCGAGGTGGTCATCCTCACCGGCGATGCCGACGACCGGGTGCGCGCGCTGGTTCGCCTCGAGGCGTTCATCGACGCCTATCTGTTCGTCGGGCGCTTCGTAGACGCCCGCGCGGTGGGGTATATGGAGCGGACCCAGAACGCCGTCTCCGAGTATCAGCGCCTCGAGGGCGAGCGATCGGAGATCCAGATAACTTTCGCCCTCATATTCGGCGTCGTCACGCTGTTGCTGCTGCTCGCCGCGGTGTGGCTCGGTCTCACCTTCGCGACCCAGCTCGCGCGGCCGATAAGCAACCTCGTCACCGCCGCCGAGCAGGTGCGCGGGGGCGACTTCGACGCGCGCGTCGAGGAAGGCCCGAGCGACGACGAGATCGCCGGCCTGAGCCGCGCCTTCAACCGCATGACCGAGCAGTTGGGAACCCAGCGCCGCGAACTCGTCGAGGCCAACCGCCAGCTCGACGCGCGGCGACGGTTCACCGAATCGGTACTGTCGGGCGTGTCCGCCGGCGTCATCGGGCTCGATTCCCAGGGCCGCATCGAGTATCCCAACCGCTCGGCGCTCGAGCTGCTGTCGAGCCGCGCCGACCAGTTGATCGGCCGCAGGTTCGCCGACGCCGTGCCCGAGATGGGCCCGATCATGGACGAGGCGATGAAACGGCCCGACCGGCGCGGCGAGCACCAGATCACGATCGTACGCGACGGCCGCACGCGAAACCTGCTCGTCCGCATCGGCGCCGAGCGGCTTGGCGGCGCGCTCGAGGGCTTCGTCGTCACCTTCGACGACATCACCGCGCTCGTCTCCGCCCAACGTACCGCCGCCTGGGCCGACGTCGCGCGCCGGATCGCCCACGAGATAAAGAACCCGCTGACGCCGATTCAGCTTTCGGCCGAGCGCATCAAGCGCAAGTACCTCGCCGAGATCAAGAGCGACCCCGAGGTGTTCACCGCTTGCACCGACACGATCGTTCGCCAGGTGAGCGACATCGGACGCATGATCGACGAGTTCTCCGCCTTCGCCCGCATGCCGGCGCCGGTATTCAAGGTCGAGAACCTGGTCGAATTGACGCAACAGGCGGTCGATTTGCAGAAAATCGCGCATCCGGCGGTCGCCTTCGAGATGCAGGCGCCCGAGGGCCAGGTGATGCTGCGCTGCGACGGCCGCCAGATCGTCCAGGTGCTGACGAACGTGATGCAGAACGCCGTCGAATCGATCGAAAGCCGCGAGCGATCCAGCCGGAGGACGATGGAGCCCGGGCGCGTCGCCACCCGGATCGAGGCGGCCGGCAAACACGTGGTGATCGAAGTGCGCGACAACGGCCGCGGTCTTCCCGCCGAGCTCCGCGACCGGCTGGTCGAGCCCTACGTCACCACCCGCTCAAAAGGCACCGGTCTCGGGCTGGCGATCGTCAAGAAGATCATGGAAGATCACGGGGGCGAGCTGGCGCTCGTGGATGACCCCGAGGGCGGCGCGATCGTGCGTCTGGTATTCGCGGCGCGCGAACGCGACCACGCCGATCCGTCGACGGCGCCGGACCCCAGGGAGATAGCTTCGCATGGCGCATGAAATCCTGGTCGTCGACGACGAGGCCGATATCCGGCTGCTGATTTCGGGCATCCTCGAGGACGAGGGCTACCACACCCGCGAGGCGGCCGACAGCGACGAAGCCCTGGACGCGATCCTGACACGGCTGCCGGCGCTCATCATCCTCGACATCTGGCTGCAGGGCAGCCGGATGGACGGCATCGAGCTTCTCGAATCGGTCAAGCACGACCACCGCGATCTTCCCGTCGTCGTCATCAGCGGCCACGGCACCATCGAGACCGCGGTGCGGGCGATCAAAATCGGCGCCTACGATTTCATCGTCAAACCTTTCGAAACCGATCGCCTGCTGCTCATCATCGAGCGCGCGATCGAGGCCGCCCGGCTCAGGCGCGAGAACGCCGAGCTCAGGCTGCGCGTCGGCGGCCATACCGAACTCATCGGCAGCTCGAACGCCGTCAACCAGGTGCGTGCGGCGATCGAAAGGGTTTCGCCGACAGGCAGCCGGGTCCTCATCACCGGCCCGCCCGGTGCCGGCAAGGAGGTCGTCGCGCGCATGCTGCACGCGAGTTCGCGTCGATCGCAGGGACCCTTCGTCGTGCTCAACGCCGCGACCATGGCGCCCGACCGCATGGAGATCGAGCTGTTCGGCACCGAGGCGGCCGCGCACGGGCCCGAAGGCCAGCCCAAGATCGGCACCTTCGAGCGGGCGCACGGCGGCACCCTGCTGCTCGACGAGGTCTGCGACATGCCGCTCGAAACCCAAGGCAAGATCCTGCGCTTCCTCCAGGAACAGACGTTCGAGCGCGTCGGCGGCGGCTCGCGGGTCGAGGTCGACGTGCGCATCATCACCGCGTCGAACCGCAACCTGCGCGCCGAGATCGCGGCCGGGCGCTTCCGCGAGGATCTTTACTACCGCCTCAACGTCGTGCCGATTCAGGTGCCACCGCTGAGCGAGCGTCGCGAGGACATCCCCGAGCTCGCCAAACACTTCATGGCGCGTGCCGCCGAGGCCGCAGGGCTGCCGCCGCGCCAAATCGGCGAGGACGCCCTGGCGGCGCTGCAGGCGTGCGATTGGCCCGGCAACGTGCGCCAGCTGCGCAATCTCGTCGAGTGGCTGCTGATCATGGCGCCGGGAAGCGCGCGCAGCCCCGTACGCGCCGACATGCTGCCGCCCGACCTCGCGGCGGGCGCGCCGCCGGCGATCCGCAACGAACACTCGGGCGAGATCATGGCGATGCCGCTGCGCGAGGCGCGCGAGGTGTTCGAACGCCAGTACCTCACCGCACAGCTGGTCCGCTTCGGCGGCAATATCTCGCGCACCGCGAGCTTCATCGGCATGGAGCGCTCGGCGTTGCACCGCAAGCTCAAGACCCTGGGGATTTCCGAAAGCGATCGCGCGCAAGCGGGCAAGGGGAGCGAGCTGGTGGCGGAGCAAGCCGGCGAAGAGGCCTGGCGATGAAGGTTCTCATCTGCGGCGCGGGGCAGGTGGGTTTCAGCATCGCACGCTACCTCGCCAGCGAGAACAACGACATCACCGTCATCGACCAGCGCCCTGAGCTGGTTCGCAAGATCAGCGATTCGCTCGACGTCAAGGGCCTGGTGGGCTTCGCGTCGCACCCCGACATGCTCGAGCAGGCCGGCGCGGTCGACGCCGACATGATCATCGCCGTGACCTTCGCCGACGAGGTCAACATGGTGGCGTGTCAGGTGTGCCATTCGCTGTTCAACGTTCCCACCAAGATCGCGCGGGTCCGCCACCAGAGCTATCTCCGCCCCATGTGGCGAGACCTGTTCAGCCGCGATCACATGCCCATCGACGTGATCATTTCACCCGAGATCGAGGTAGCGCGGGCGGTGATCCGCCGGCTCCAGGTTCCCGGCGCCATCGACACGATTCCCTTCGCCGACGGCAAGGTTCACGTGATCGGCGTGCACCTGACGGGCGACTGCCCGGTCCTCAACACGCCGTTGCGCCAGCTCACCGAGCTGTTCCCCGACCTCAACATCTTCGTCGTCGGCATTCTCCGCGGCGACCGCTTGATCGTGCCCAGTGGCGACGACCACATGCTTCCCGGCGACGACGTCTACTTCGCCGCCGAGGCCGCGCACACCGAGCGCGCGCTGGCGGCGTTCGGACACGAGGAAAAGGAGGCGCGGCGCTTCATCATCATCGGCGGCGGCAACATCGGCCTGTTCCTCGCCCAGGAGCTCGAGAAGCACTACCCCGACCTCAACCTCAAGATCATCGAGATCAACGCCGCCCGCGCCGAGACACTGGCCGAGAACCTCACGCGCAGCGTGGTGATCAACGGCGATGCGCTCGAGCGCGAGATTCTCGAGGAGGCGAATGTCGCCGGCACCGAGACCGTCGTCGCCGTCTCCAACGACGACGAGGTCAACATCCTCTCGTCGCTGCTCGCCAAGCGCTACGGCGCGCAGCGCGCGGTGACGCTGATCAACAACATGTCCTACGGGCCGCTGGTCAGCTCGCTCGGCATCGATGTCGTCGTCAGCCCGCGCGACGTCACCGTTTCGACGATCCTCCAGCACGTGCGGCGCGGCCGAATCCGTGCGGTGCACAGCATCCGCGAGGGCCTCGCCGAGCTGATCGAAGCCGAGGCGCTCGAGACCTCGCCGCTCGTCGGCACGCCGTTGCGAGACATCAACCTGCCGCAGGGGATCATTGTCGGCGCCATCGTCCGCGGCGACACGGTGATCATCCCGCGCGGCGACAGCGTCGTGAATGCCAACGACCGGGTGGTTATCTTCGCCGCCGCCGGCCTGGTGAAGAAGGTCGAAAAGATGTTCTCGGTGCGCCTGGAGTTCTTCTAGGCGTCGCCCGGCGACTATCGATTTGTCTTTCACCCCCGTCTTCGCCTTTCTCGGCCGGCTGCTAACGCTGTTCGCCATGGCGATGCTGCTGCCCGCCGCGGTGGCGCTCGCCTACGGTGAATCGGGCGACGCCTACGTGTTCGCCGCCACCGCGTCGGTGACGCTCTTCTTCGGCGTCGGCATGGTCTTCGCCAGCCAGGGCGGGACGCGACGCGTCAGGCGCCGCGGCGACCTTCTGCTCGCTATCGTCTCGTGGCCGCTGCTGGCGGCGTTCGCCGCCGCTCCGTTCTACTTTCTCGGCGCCACAGAGACGCCCGTGGATGCATTTTTCGAGGCGCTTTCCGGGCTCACCACCACCGGCGCCACGGTCATCTCGGGCCTCGACGGGCTCGGCCGCGGCCTCGTGTTCTGGCGCGCCTGGCTGCAGTGGATCGGCGGCCTGGGAACGATCGTGCTCGCGGTCGCCGTGCTGCCCATGCTCGGCGTTGGCGGCCTGCAGGTTTTCCGCAGCGCCATGCCGCTCGGCGGGCAGGCGACGCTCGAGGCGCATATCGCGCGCTCGGCGATAACGTTGAGCTGGATATACGGCGGCCTCACCATGCTCTGCATCTTCGCGCTGTGGATCGCGGGAATGCCGGTGTTCGACGCCGTGGCACACGGTTTCAGCGCATTGTCGACGGGAGGGTTCAGCACACGCGACGCCGCCCTGGGCGCCTTCGACAACCCGCTGGTCGAGATGGTCCTCATCGTGTTCATGCTCGCCGGGGCGATGAACATCACCATCTATTGGGCGCTGTCGCACGCCCGGTTCGGCGCCGCCCGCCGCGATCCCGAGTTCGTGCCGTTGCTCGTGCTCGCCATCGTCGCGGCCGTGATCGCGGCGAACCTGCTGGCACGCCTGGGCGGGTTCGAGG
This sequence comes from Alphaproteobacteria bacterium, assembly GCA_036447835.1. Taxonomy (GTDB): domain Bacteria; phylum Pseudomonadota; class Alphaproteobacteria; order JAAXGF01; family JAAXGF01; genus JAZFVR01. Next base: position 10,121 of record JAZFVR010000416.1, read on the forward strand.
CCTTCGACGCCATCCGTCACGGCATATTCGCCGCGGTCTCCGCCCTCACCACCACCGGCTTCATCAGCGACGAAACGATACCGTGGCCGCCGGCGTTGCTGATTCTCTTTCTCGGTCTGATGTTCGTCGGCGGCGCCAGCGGTTCGACCGCCGGCGGGGTCAAGCTCATGCGCATTATGCTCGCCCTGCGTCACGGCCGCCGCGAGCTCGCGCGCCTTTCCCATCCCCACGGGGTGGTGCGCATCCATTACGGCACGGCGGCGGTGCCGGAGCAGGCGATGCAGGCACTGTGGAGCTTTTTCGTTTTCTTCATGTCGGGCTTCGCCGCGCTCGCGGTGGCGCTTTCGGCGTTCGGACTCGATGCCGCCGACGCCATCTCGATGGCGTTGGCGACGCTCGCCAACGCCGGCGCCGGTCTGCCGCTCGTCGCCGGCGCGGAGGTGAGCTATGCGGTGTTGCCCGACCCGGCGAAATGGGTACTCTGCCTGGGTATGATTCTGGGCCGTCTCGAGGTCGTCGCCGTGGTCGCGCTGCTGACCCCGATGTTCTGGAGACGCTGAGCGCGAAAGTCGGGCTATGTCACGCATCGCCTACGTCAACGGTCGCTACGTGCCGCACATGGCGGCGCAGGTTCACATCGAGGACCGCGGCTACCAGTTCGCCGACGGCGTCTACGAGGTGGCCGCCGTGTTCAATGGACGGCTCGTCGATGCCGAGCCGCACCTCGACCGCCTCGAACGTTCGCTCGGCGAACTCGACATGGTCATGCCGATGGCGCGCAGCGCGCTAAGCGTGGTGATCAACGAAACCGTGCGGCGCAACGGCGTCGGCGACGGCATCGTCTATCTGCAGGTGACGCGCGGAGTCGCCCGCCGCAACCATCCCTTTCCCGACGGCGTGCGGCCGGCGCTGGTGGTCACCTCGCGACGCATGGCGTTTCCGCGCGACCCCGAGGCGCTCACCGGTGGCAAGGTCATCTCGGCCCCCGACATCCGCTGGAAGCGCTGCGACATCAAGAGCATTTCGCTGCTGCCCAACGTGCTCGTCAAACAGCAGGCGGTAGCGGCGGGAGCGCAGGAAGCCTGGATGGTCGACGGCGACGGATTCGTCACCGAAGGCAGCGCCACCAACGCGTGGATCCTCGACCGCGAGGGCGCTCTGGTGACGCGGCCGAAGAGCGACGCGATTCTCGGCGGTATAACGCGCGAGACCCTGCTTCGGCTCGCCCGAGGGGCGGGCATGAAGGTCGTCGAGCGGCCCTTCACCGTCGACGAGGCCAAGGCGGCGCGGGAGGCCTTTTTCACCAGCACCACCAACTTCGTCAAGCCGGTCACGGAGATCGACGACGCCGTCATCGGCAACGGCGTGCCCGGCGAGACGAGCCGCCGCCTCCTGGGACTTTACCTCGCATACGCCCGCGGCGAGATCACGGCGTGCGTCTGAAGCTTCCGCGCGCGGCGCTGCTCGACTGGGACAACACTCTCGTCGATTCGTTCGCCGTCATCCACAAGGCGTACGACGAAACCTTCCGCGCCATGGGGCTGCCGACGTGGACCTACGAGGAGACCTGCGCCCGCGTCGCGCGCTCGATGCGCGAATCGTTCCCGGAGCTGTTCGGCGAACGCTGGCGGGAGGCGAGGGACCTTTATCGCGGCGCCTACGCCGCCCATCACCTCGACCACGTTCGGCCGCTGCCCGGCGCCGACGACCTGCTCGCGGCGCTCGCCGAGGCCGGGGTCTACCTCGCCGTGGTCAGCAACAAGACCGGCGAGTACCTGCGCGCCGAGGTCGACCACCTCGGCTGGCGAAGCTATTTCGGCCGCGTGGTCGGCGCCGCCGACGCGGCCGAGGACAAGCCGGCCGCCGCGCCGGTCGCACTCGCGCTCCAGGGCAGCGGCGTCGCCCCGGGCAAGGACGTGTGGTTCGTCGGCGACAACGTCATCGACGTGGCGTGCGCCGAGGCCGCGGGCTGCGTGCCGGTGATCGTGCGCGGCGCCGTCGAGACCGGCGACGAGGCGGCGCTCGCCGCCGTGCGCTGGCGTTTCGACGGCTGCACGGAGCTGGCGGCGGTTGTGCGCGAGTTTTGACGCATTATTTGTATTAACGGGCTATCCCATTAATGGGATTTTTTAATTAATGAGCTAACTAAAGGAACGACAAGAGGTTGAGCGATATCCTCTGTTGGTCTAGGGTGAAGTTGCCAAGGTGTCGCCACGGCCGGAAACGAAAGTTCAGGCAATGCGAAACCCCCTGGAGGAGATGAAAGGGGACAATCAATGTCCGGAGAAAAATCGCAGAACGTACAGGATGTCTTCCTGAATCACGTTCGCAAGAACAAGCTTCCCGTTACCGTTTTCCTCATCAATGGCGTGAAATTGCAGGGCGTCATCAGCTGGTTCGACAATTTTTCGGTGCTGTTGCGCCGCGACGGCCATGTCCAGCTCGTTTACAAGCACGCTATTTCGACCGTAATGCCGGCCGCCGCGATTCAGTTGTTCGACCCCTCCAAGGAGGCCGCCAACGCGACCGAATGACAGCGGACGCACGGGGGTACACGGCATCGCCGCGGTCGGTCGCCGGGCACTCGTTCTGCATCCGCGGCGCAGCCGCGGCACGGCCGCCGAGCGCAGCGCCGAATGCCGCCTCGCCGAGGCGGTCGGTCTCGCCCGGGCGATCGAGCTCGATATCGCCGGCGCCGAGGTGGTTGCGCTGCCGCGACCGAGTTCGGCGACACTCCTGCGGAGCGGCAAGGTCAAGTCTCTCAGCGGTTACATCGCCGCCGACGAGGTCGCTCTCGTCGTCGTCGACGCGTCGCTGACACCGGTACAGCAGCGCAATCTCGAGCTGGCGTGGAACTGCAAGGTCATCGACCGCACCGGGCTCATACTCGAAATCTTCGGCGAGCGCGCGCGCACGCGCGAGGGCAGCCTGCAGGTCGAGTTGGCGGCGCTGAGCTATCAGCGCAGCCGGCTGGTACGTTCGTGGACCCACCTCGAACGCCAGCGCGGCGGTTTCGGCTTCCTCGGGGGCCCCGGCGAATCGCAGATCGAAGTCGACCGCCGCCAGATCGACGAGCGCATCACGCGCATCCGGCGCGAGCTCGACACCGTCGCCCGCACCCGCGGCCTGCACCGCCGGGCGCGCCGGCGTGTGCCCTACCCGGTGGTGGCGCTCGTCGGCTACACCAACGCCGGCAAGTCGACGCTGTTCAACCGCCTCACGGGCGCGACGGTCGATGCCGAGGCGAAGCTTTTCGCCACTCTCGACCCGACGCTGCGAGGCGTCACCCTGGCGTCGGGCCGGCGCATCATCCTCTCCGACACGGTGGGCTTCATCTCGGACCTGCCGACGGGCCTCGTCGCTGCCTTCCGCGCCACGCTCGAGGAGGTGCTCGAGGCCGACATCATCGTTCACGTGCGCGACATCGCCCACCCCGACAGCGCGACCCAGCGCGACGACGTGCACGGCGTGTTGCGCGAGCTCGGCCTCGGCGAGGCGGTCGACCAGGGGTTGATCGAGGCCCTCAACAAGATCGACCTGCTGGCGCCCGCTGAACACGAGCGCATCGCCAATATCGGCCGCCGCAACCCCGATCTGGTGCCGGTGTCCGCGGTCACGGGGGAGGGCTGCGAAGCGCTTCTCGGGCTCCTCGAATCGCACGTCAACGCCGGTCGCCGGATCCTCGA
>JAZFVR010000417.1:0-6320 GCA_036447835.1 Alphaproteobacteria bacterium
CAGGCCAACGCGCAGTTCTTCGGCGCCATCAAGGTCGAGCGCAACGTGATGTTCATCATCCTCACGCTGATCATCGTGGTGGCGGCGTTCAACATCATCTCGAGCCTGATCATGCTGGTTAAGGACAAGGGCCGCGACATCGCCATCCTGCGCACCATGGGTGCGACCCGCGGCATGGTCATGCGCATCTTCTTCCTCACCGGCGTCAGCATCGGCGTGGTGGGAACGCTCGTCGGCGTCGTGCTCGGCATCGCCTTCGCCGCCAATATCGAGACCATCCGCCGCTGGCTCGAAGGCTTCACCGACACCGACCTGTTCGCCGCCGAGCTCTACTTCCTGTCGCAGCTTCCGGCGCGCATCGAGGCGGGCGAGGTGATCACGGTGGTGGCGATGTCGCTCGTGCTCTCGTTGCTCGCCACCGTCTATCCGTCGTGGCGCGCCGCGCGGCTCGACCCGGTCGAGGCGCTGCGCTATGAGTGACGCCGCACTCACCCTCGATCGCGTCGTCCGCACCTTCATCCAGGGCGGCGTGCGGCTCGAGGTGCTGCGCGGGGCGTCGCTCGACATCGCGCCGGGCGAGATCGTCGCGCTGGTGGGGCCATCGGGCGCCGGTAAGTCGACGCTTCTGCACATCGCCGGCCTGCTCGAACACCCCGACGAAGGCGAGGTGCGCATCGACGGCGCCGCCTGCGGCGCGCTCTCGGACGCCGAGCGCACGCGGCTCAGGCGCGAACGGCTCGGTTTCATCTACCAGTTCCACCACCTGCTGTCCGAGTTCTCGGCGATCGAGAACGTCATGTTGCCGCAGATGATCGCCGGCGTGGCGCGGCCCAAGGCGCGCGAACGCGCGCGCGAGCTGCTCGCCGGGCTCGGTCTCGAGCCGCGCGGCGAGCACCGCCCGGGCCAGCTTTCGGGGGGCGAGCAGCAGCGCGTCGCCATCGCCCGCGCCATGGCCAACGCACCCGCCGTGCTGCTCGCCGACGAGCCCACCGGCAACCTCGACCCCGCCACCGCTGCCGCGGTCTTCGATGCGCTCCTGGGCCTGGTGCGCGATTCTGGCCTGGCGGCGCTGGTCGCCACCCACAACCCCGGCCTCGCCCGCCGCATGGACGCGACGCTTGCGCTCGAAGAGGGGGCGCTCGTCCGCCGCTGATCGATCCGGTTATCCACAACATCCTGTGGATGAACACTGTTCACGCCCCCAGATGTTGCCTGCCTGTTCGCGCTGACACGCGGCCTTGATTATGGAATCCTTAACCACGACCCGTTCACGAGCCGAGCCTCCCATGGCCCACGCCGATTTCGTTCACCTGCGCGTGCATAGCGCGTTCTCTCTCTCCGAGGGTGCGATCAAGATCGGCGATCTCGTCGAACTGTGCCGCGCGCACCGCATGCCGGCGGTGGCGATCACCGATTCGGGCAATCTGTTCGGCGCCATGCAGTTCTCCGAGGCGTGCTGCGACGCCGGCGTGCAGCCGATCGTCGGCTGCGTGCTGCCGCTCGCCCGCGACGGCAGGGGGTCGCACAACGGCCACGGCGCGGCGTGCGACGAGCTCGTCGTGCTGGCCCAGAACGAGGCCGGCTACGGCAACCTGGTCAAGCTCGTCAGCGGCGCCTTCCTCGGTGGCGAGGCAGGGGGCAGGCCGCGCGTCACCTGGGCCGATCTCGGCCGTCACTCCGACGGCCTGATTGCGCTCAGCGGCGGTCCGGCGGGGCCGGTGGGCCGGCTGCTCGGCGAAGAGCAGGCGGCGGCGGCGGAGGCGGCGCTCAAGCGCCTCGGATCGCTGTTCCGCGGACGCCTCTACGTCGAACTGATGCGCCACGGGCTCGAGGCCGAGCGCCGCATCGAGCCGGCGCTGATCGACCTCGCGTACCGCCACGACCTGCCGCTCGTCGCCACCAACGACGTGTTCTTCGCCGGTGCCGACATGTACCAGGCCCAGGACGCGCTGCTCTGCATCGCCGAGGGCACGACGCTCAACCGCGAGGACCGCAGGCGGCTCACGCCCGAGCACCGCTTCAAGTCACCGGCCGAGATGCGCGAGCTGTTCGCGGACGTGCCCGAGGCGGTCGACAACACGTTGGTCGTCGCCCAGCGCTGCGCCGTGCGCGCGCCCAGGCGCGCGCCCATACTGCCGGCGTTCCCGGTGCGCGAGGGCGCGAGCGAGGCCGACGAGCTGCGCGACCAGGCGCGCGCCGGCCTCGAGCGCCGGCTCGAGAGCCAGGTCTATGCGCCGGGCATGGACGAGGCGGCGCGCGCGGCGGCGGCCGAACCGTACCGCGAGCGCCTCGAATACGAGCTCGACGTCATCATCGAGATGAAATACCCGGGCTACTTCCTCATCGTCGCCGAGTTCATCCAGTGGGCCAAGGGCGAGGACATACCGGTGGGGCCGGGGCGCGGCTCGGGCGCCGGCTCGGTGGTCGCCTGGGCGCTCACCATCACCGACCTCGATCCCTTGCGCTTCGGCCTCGTGTTCGAGCGCTTCCTCAACCCCGAGCGCGTGTCGATGCCCGACTTCGACATCGACTTCTGCGAAGAGCGGCGCGACGAGGTAATCCGCCACGTGCAGGAGAAGTACGGGCGCGACCAGGTGGCGCAGATCATCACCTTCGGCACGCTGCGCGCCCGTGCCGCGCTGCGCGACGTCGGCCGCGTGCTCGAAATGCCTTATGGCCAGGTCGACCGTATCGCCAAGCTGATCCCCTACAACCCGGCGAGCCCGGTGAGCCTCGCCGAAGCGCTCGACGCCGAGCCCCAGCTCGAGGCCGAGCGCGAGAACGACGAGGTCGTGGGGCGGCTCATCGACATCGCGCTCAAGCTCGAGGGCCTCAACCGTCACGCCTCGACCCACGCCGCCGGCGTCGTCATCGCCGACCGGCCGCTCGAAGAGCTGGTGCCGCTCTACCGCGACCCGCGCTCGGACATGCCGGTGACGCAGTTCTCCATGTACGACGTCGAGAAGGCGGGGCTGGTCAAGTTCGACTTCCTCGGCCTCAAGACGCTGACGGTGCTCGACCGCGCCAAGCGGCTGCTCGCCGCACGCGGCGTCGACATCGACCTCGATGCGCTGCCGCTCGACGACACCGCGACATACGATCTGCTCGGCGCAGGCGATACGGTCGGCGTGTTCCAGCTCGAAGGTTCGGGCATGCGCGACGTGCTCAAGCGCCTGCAACCCGACGCCTTCGGGGACATCGTCGCTCTCGTCGCGCTCTACCGCCCGGGGCCGATGGACAACATTCCGCGCTACATCGCCTGCAAGCACGGCGAGGAGCAGCCCGACTATCTGCACCCCTCGCTCGAAGGCATCCTCAAGGAGACCTTCGGCGTCATCATCTACCAGGAGCAGGTGATGGAGATCGCCCGCGTGCTCTCGGGCTACAGCCTCGGCGGCGCCGATCTTTTGCGCCGCGCGATGGGCAAGAAGATCCAATCGGAGATGGATGCCCAGCGTGCGGCCTTCGTCGCGGGCGCCGTGGAGCGCGGCGTCGAGAGGCACCGGGCCGAGCACATCTTCGAGCTTGTCGCCAAGTTCGCCGGCTACGGTTTCGTCAAGAGCCACGCCACGGCCTATGCGCTGATCGCTTACCAGACCGCCTACTTCAAGGCCAACTTCCCGGTCGAGTTCTTCGCCGCGTCGATGAGCCTCGAGCTCGGCAACACCGACAAGATCGCCGGCTTCCGCCAGGAGCTCGATCGTCTCGGCATCCGCCTGCTGCCGCCCGACGTCAACCGCTCGGGCGTCGAGTTCACGGTCGCGGGCGACGGCGGGGGTGATGTCCGCTACGCGCTCGCGGCGATCAAGAACGTCGGCGCCCAGGCGATGCAGGCGCTGGTCGACGGGCGCGAGGCGGGCGGTCCGTTCAAGGACCTCTTCGACTTCGCCCGCCGCGTAGACCCCCGCGTCATCAACAAGCGCCAGCTCGAAAACCTCGCCCGCGCCGGAGCGTTCGACGGCATCGAGCCCAACCGGGCACGGGTGTTCAACGGCGTCGAGACGCTGATTCGCGAGGCCAACGCGGCCGTCCTCGAACGCGCGAGCAGCCAGGAGAACCTGTTTGGCGGCGGCGGCGTGGCAGGCGACGAATCGCCGGCGCGGTGGCTGCCCGAGATCGCCGACTGGCCGGCGATCGAGCGCCTGCAGCACGAGCACGACGCCATCGGATTCTACCTCTCGGCGCATCCGCTCGAGGCCTACGCGCCGCGCCTCGCACGTCTCGACGTGACGGCGGCGGGGGCGCTTCACGGCCACATCGCACGGACCGGGGCGGCGGCGGTCAATCTCGCCGGCGTCGTGGTCGGCAAGCAGGAGCGCCGCTCGGCGCGCGGGTCGCGCTTCGCATTCGTCCAGCTCTCCGACCAGAGCGGAGTCGTCGAGGTGGCGCTGTTCTCGGAGTCGCTGTCGGCAAGCCGCGAGCTGATCGATTCGGGCGTGCCGCTCTATGTCGCCGCCGACGCCCGGCTCGACGGTGAGGTGCTGCGGGTCACCGCACGCTCGGTGCAGGCGCTCGACCGGGTCGTGCGCGACGCCGTGGAGGGGATCACGGTGCACCTCACCGAGGCGGCGGCGCTCGACCGCCTGCGCGCCGCCCTCGACCACGCCGAGAGCGGCCGCGGCCGGGTGACGCTGGTCGTCGACCTCGACGACCGCGAGGTCGAAATGGCGCTGCCCGGCAACTACGCGGTGTCCCCGGCCGTGTGCCTCGAGATCAAGGCCCTGCCCGGAATCGACGCCGTGCACGAGGCCTGAGCGGGTATCGAATCGGGCCTTTTCCCTTGCGGCAGCGGGGTTGCCGGGCTACAAGCATTCGAACTAAATTCTCACGCGGGAATTCGGTGGGGTGGGTTTGTGCCCATTCCGCCGCTCCGGTGTCCGGCGCCCGTGCCGGGCCATCTCCCGCGGCGGCTCAACCGGAAAAGGACCGATCCCCTATGGCATTGCCCGAATTCACCATGCGCCAGCTGCTCGAGGCCGGCGTGCATTTCGGTCATCAGACCCGACGCTGGAACCCGAAGATGGCACCTTACCTCTTCGGCATTCGCAACAAAGCCCACGTCATCGACCTGCAACAGACCGTGCCGTTGCTTCATCGCGCGCTGGTGACGGTGCGCGACATCGTCGCCGGCGGCGGGCGCGTGCTGTTCGTCGGCACCAAGCGCCAGGCGTCGGAGATCGTCGCCGCCTCCGCCAAGCGCTGTGGCCAGTTCTACGTCAACCACCGCTGGCTCGGCGGCATGCTGACCAACTGGAAGACGATCTCGGTGTCGATCCGGCGCCTGCGGGCTCTCGACGAGCAGCTCGCTGACGAGGACACCGGCCTGACCAAGAAGGAGATGCTCAAGATCACCCGCGAGCGCGATAAACTCGAGCGGGCACTGGGCGGTATCAAGGAGATGGGCGGGCTGCCCGACATTCTTTTCGTCATCGACACCAACAAGGAAGACATCGCCGTCGCCGAGGCGAACAAGCTCGGGATTCCGGTCATCGCGATTATCGACAGCAATTCCGATCCTGCGCCGATCGACTATCCGGTTCCCGGCAACGACGACGCCATCCGCGCGATCAATGTCTACTGTCAGCTTTTCTCCGACGCCGTGCTCGACGGCATCCAGGAGGAGATGCGGGCTTCCGGCGTCGATGTCGGCGCGGCCGAAGAGGTCGTGACCGAGGCGCTGCCGCAGGAGGGAGAGACGCCGCCGACAGGCGAGGCCGCCGCCGCGACCACCGCCGCCGAGGCTGCCGTCGCCGCCGAGGCGACCGCCGCCGCCGGGACCACCGGCGACACGGCGCCCGCACAAGAGGGCGCGGGAGCGAACGGCGCCCTCGCGGGCGAAGCCGCGGCCCCACCCGACGGAGATGCTGGCGAGGCTCCGGCGGAGAGCACCCCCGAGGCTCCGGCGGAGAGTACCCCCGAGGCTCCGGCGGAGAGCACCCCCGAGGCTCCGGCGGAGAGCACCCCCGAGGCTCCGGCGGAGAACACCCCCGAGGCTCCGGCGGAGAGCACCCCCGAGGGTGCCGCCGCTCGCGATGCCGAGAAGGACAGTGCCGCCGCCGGCACCGGCGACTGAAAGCTGCCGAAGGCCCTCAAACCAAATCGCTTTATATCAATCGAATAGGCCGCATATTTTCTGTATGAGGTGAAGATGGCCACGATCGCCGCAGCTCAAGTGAAGGAACTTCGCGACAAAACCGGCGCCGGCATGATGGATTGCAAGAAGGCGCTGATCGAGACCGACGGCGACATGGAGGCGGCGGTCGACTGGTTGCGCAAGAAGGGGCTTGCCGCCGCCGCCAAGAAGGCCGGCCGCGTCGCCA
>JAZFVR010000418.1:0-4846 GCA_036447835.1 Alphaproteobacteria bacterium
GGTCGACGCCGTGCGCGCCGCGTGGCACGAGCACCTCGTCGTCCTGTTCCGCGATCAACGCCTGGAGGCCCCGCGCCTCGCCGCCTTCAGCCGCCGCTTCGGCGAGCTCGACGTGGTGCCGACATGGCGCGACGTGCACCCACCCGGCGCGCCCGAGGTGCTGATCATCTCGAACGTCGAGGAGGGCGGTCGGCGCGTCGGCGTGCTCGGCAGCGGCGAGGCCGAGTGGCACAGCGACATGTCGTACCTCGAGGCGCCGCCGACGGCGAGCGTGCTCAACGCCGTCGAGGTGCCCGACGCCGGCGGCGAGACGTCGTTCCTCAACATGTACAAGGCGCTCGGGGAGCTTCCCGTCGACCTGCGCGGCGAAATCGCCGGGCGTGAGATCAACCACCCGTCGTCGTACGACTCGACCGGCGGCCTGCGCCCGGGCGCCGAGCCCGTCGGCGACGTGAGCCGAGCCCCCGGCACGCGCCATCCGATCGTGCGCACGCACCCCGAGACCGGGCGCCAGGCGCTCTACCTCGGGCGCCGCAGCAACGCCTGGATCGTCGATTTGCCGCTCGACGAGAGCGAGGCCTTGCTCGATGCATTGTGGGCGCACGCTTGCAACGAGATTTACGTGTGGGAGCATTCGTGGCGCCCCGGCGACGTGCTCATGTGGGACAACCGCTGCACCATGCACCGGCGCGCGGCTTTCGACGCCTCGGCGCGGCGCCTCATGCACCGCGCCCAGATCAGGGGCGGGCGGCCGGCGTAGTGCGGTCGGGCACGGCGCGGCGGCTTACGCGAGGTCGAAGAGCAGGAGCTCGGCGTCGGTTTCCGCGCTAATCGCCAGCACCTCTTCGTCGCTCACGGCGGCGCCGTCACCTTCGGTCAGGGCGTGGCCATTGAGCACGACCGCGCCGTGCGCGAGGTGGAGCCAGGCATGACGGCCGGCGGCAAGGCGATGCGACACGCTCTTGCCGGCGTCGAGTAGCGCGGCGTAAATCTCGGCGTCCTGGTGCACGGTGAGCGCGCCGTCGCGGCCGTCGCGCGCGGCGACGAGCGTCAGTCCGCCGCGCTTCTCCTCGGGCGCGAATGCGCGCTGCTCGTAGCTCGGCGCGAGACCCTTTTCGGCCGGCAGTATCCAGATTTGCAGGAGGTGCACCGGCGCCACCTGCGAGTGGTTGAACTCGCTGTGGGTGACGCCGGTGCCGGCGGTCATGCGCTGCACCTCGCCGGCGCGAATCACCGAGCCGTTGCCGAGGCTGTCGGCGTGCTCGAGGGTGCCGTCGAGGACATAGGTGATGATCTCCATGTCGCGGTGCGGGTGGGTGGCGAAGCCGCCGCCGGGGCTCACCCGGTCGTCGTTGATCACGCGCAACGCGCGGAAGCCCATGTGCTTGGGGTCGTAATAGTGGCCGAACGAGAAGCTGTGGCGGCTGTCGAGCCAGTCGAGCACGACGCGGCCGCGGTCTTCGCCGTGGCGGATGGTGATCATGGCGAATCCTCTCCCCGCGCCTAGAATTCGCGGCCGATCCTGGCGTCGAGCGACATCTCGCCGCCGCCGCGCAGGGCGAAGGCGAACGCCACCAGACCCCAGAACATCGGGTACTCGTAGCCGCCGTTGTTCCAGAAGAAGCCGTTGCCGAGGTGGACCGCGAACATGGCGACGGCCATGAGCACGGCGATGGCGGCGGCGGCGGGGCGCGTCAGCAGCCCGAGCGCGAGCATCAGCCCGCCGAAGAACTCGGTGGCCCCGACCACGAAGGCCCACAACATGCCGGGCTCGAGGCCGAGGTTCTCGGCGAGGAAGCCGCCGGTGCCGGCGAGTCCGTGGCCACCGAACCAGCCGAACAGCTTTTGCGCCCCGTGGGGCATGAGGATGACCCCGGCGGCGACGCGGATCAGCGGCACGCCGAGGCCGGCGACCCTTTCATAGAGGCCGCCGAGGGCGGGAATGATGAGCTTGGGTGTCGTGTTCGTTGCTTCCATTCGCCTCACCTTGCGTTTGTGCGCGGTGTTTCGCGCGTTGCGGTGCCGATTCAGCTATGGCCGGCTGATCAATAACATAGATCGTATCGTATTTCTTGATAATGCGGCAATTAGGAATATTATTGTCCCTGTTTTGGCGATAATAGAGGCATTCCGATGGACCGGCTCACGAGCATGGAGGTGTTCACCCGCGTCGCCGAGGCGGGCAGCTTTTCCGCCGCCGCGCGCCAGCTCGGACTGTCGAAATCGGCGGTGAGCAAGCACGTGATGGCGCTCGAGGAACACCTCGGCGCGCGGCTCATCAACCGCACCACGCGCCGGCTCAGCCTCACCGAGGTCGGCGCCGCCTACCACGCGTGGTGCGCGCGCATCGCGGCGGACGTCGCCGAGGCCGAGATTTCGGTGAGCCGTCTCCATTCCGAGCCCCGTGGCCTGCTCAAGGTCAACGCGCCGATGTCGTTCGGCTACCTCCATCTGGCGCCGGCGATTCCCGACTTCCTCGCGCGCCACCCCGACATGCGGGTTGAGATGACCATGAACGACCGTTTCGTCGATCTTGTCGACGAGGGCTACGACGTCGCCGTGCGCATCGGCCGCCTCGCCGATTCGAGCCTCATCGCGCGTCGCCTCGCGCCGTCGCGCACGGTGCTGTGCGGCGCGCCGAGCTATTTCCGCGAACACGGCGTGCCCGAAGCCCCCGACGATCTGGCTCGCCACAACTGTCTGATCTACAGCTACCAGGCGTCGCATGAGCTGTGGCGTTTCACGGGCGCGAAAGGCGAGCACACGGTGCGCGTCCGTGGCAATCTGACGGCCAACAACGGCGATGCGCTGCGCGCGGCGGCGCTGCGTGGCCTCGGCGTGGCGATGCTGCCCGCCTTCCTCGTCGGTGGCGACGTGCAGGCGGGCGTGCTGCAGGCGGTGCTCGGCGAATTCGAACTGCCCGAGAGCGCGATCTACGCGGTCTATCCGCACAACCGCCACATGTCGGCCAAGCTGCGCGCCTTCGTCGATTTCCTCGTCGAGCGCTTCGGCCCCGAGCCCTACTGGGACGACCTCGGTTAGCGCGCCGGGCGCGCCACCACGAAGAGCGTGCCGCCGAGCTTCGGCATGGCGGCGAACACCGCGCGGGCGAGAGCGAACAGCAGGCCGTGCCGCCGAGCGTGCGGCTGGTGGCAGGTGTCGAGCCGCTCGATCGCGTAGCCGTGCCGCTCCATGAGGTTGCAGATGTTGTCGACGTTGAAGGTCATGACGTGCTCGGCGCCGTCGCGAAAGCGCCCCGCGAGGAAGCGCAGGAAGTTAGGCAGGCCGAAGGCGTGCGGCGTGGTGATGACGACGCGGGTGTCGTCGCCGCAGAAGCGCTTGATGCCGTCGAGCATGGCGCCCGGGTTCGACAGGTGCTCGATGATGTCGGCGGCGACGACGACCTCGAAGCGGCCGTCGAGCGCCACCTCGTCGAGCCGTTGCACGTCGCCGGGGACGACGTTGTCGAAGATCTCCAGCCGGCGGTACTCGTCGATCACCTCGCGGCTGTAGTCGACGCCGGTGGTGTCGGCAGCGTCGCTGAGCTTCCAGTGCAGGGTTTTGCGGGCCAGCCGAACCCGTTCCTCCGGCGTCTGGTCGGCGTGGCCGACACAGCCGAGATGGAGCACGCGCCGCCCGCGCGCGATGTCGAGGATCGCCCGGTCGCGATCGAGAAAGTATCCGGGTGAGGGATTCTGCACCGTCGGCACGCCCGTCGTGGCTCCTTTGATTCACGCCCGTTGTCGGTCGAAGGCCACGAGGATACCGGCTAAGAGGTAAACAGCGGCTTTATCTTGAACACACGCTGTCCCGCGCATAGGATCGGCGCGCCGGCGCCCCGGTGGCGCCGGCCATCGCTTCTTGCAAGCTCGGGAAGGTCGCCCTGGCGTGAAGGCCGCCGTCATCGTATTCCCCGGCTCGAACTGCGACCGCGACACGAGCGTCGCGCTCGCCCAGGCCATGGGCCGGCCGCCGCTGATGATCTGGCACGGCGACAGCGAGCTTCCCAACCTCGACCTCATCGTGCTGCCCGGCGGCTTCGCCTACGGCGACTACCTGCGCTCGGGCGCCATGGCGGCGCACTCGCCGGTGATGCGCGAGGTCGTCGCCCGCGCGCGCGTCGGAACGCCGGTGCTCGCCATCTGCAACGGCTTCCAGGTCGCGGTCGAGGCCGGGCTGCTGCCCGGTGCGTTGATCGCCAACGCCAACCTCAAGTTCGTCTGCCGCGACGTACACATGCGCGTCGAGAGCGCGTCGAGCGTCTTCACCGGCCACTATCAGCGCGGCCAGGTGGTGCGCATGCCGGTCGCCCATCACGACGGCGGCTATTACATCGACGCCGACGGGCTCGCCGCGCTCAACGACGACGACCGGGTGGCGTTCCGTTACTGCACCCCGGAAGGCGGCTTCGCCGAAGACGCCAACCCCAATGGCTCGCTCGACAACATTGCCGGCGTGTTCAACGAGACCAGGAGCGTGCTCGGCCTCATGCCGCACCCCGAGCGCCTCGCCGACGAGCGACTCGGCGGCGCCGACGGCAAGGCGATGTTCGACTCGCTCGTCGACGCGCTGGGATGAGCGCGGTCACGCCGAACGTCGTCGCCGCCCACGGCCTCACCAGCGACGAGTACACGCGCATCCTCGACATCCTCGGGCGCGAGCCCAACCTCACCGAGCTCGGCATCTTCTCGGTGATGTGGAGCGAGCACTGCTCGTACAAGTCGTCGAAGAAATGGCTCAGGACGCTGCCCACCGAGGCGCCGTGGGTGATCTGCGGCCCGGGCGAGAACGCCGGCGTCATCGACATCGGCGACGGCCAGGCCGTGGTGTTCAAGATGGAGAGCCA
>JAZFVR010000419.1:0-2770 GCA_036447835.1 Alphaproteobacteria bacterium
AGCTGCCGACCTCGAGCGCGTGCCAGTACCTCGTGTTCAGCTCGCCGACGAACGAATCGTGCCTCGAGCCCAGGCACTGGCGCAGGCTCTGCATCCCGCCGAGGGTCGCCGAACGGCAACGCTCGAATCCTCCCCGGGCGAGGGCATAGCCCGGCGTCTCCGCCGCCGGCGCCGCGACCTGCCACACGCGATCGCGCGCGGCGTCGCTGGCGCGTCCGCGTCGCGGCAACGCGTTGATCACGCCAACCATGATGCGCGCCGCATCGATGCGCTCGCCACCCTGGTCCATGACCACCGCCGCGGCGGCCCGCAGCGGACCCGCCGCCAGCAGTATGTCGACCTCGGTCTGCGGGTTGCGATCGCCCGCGACCGGCTCCGGTATCAACGTCACGTTCCGACCCACGCTCACGTGTATCGCGGCGAGGTCGTACCGGTCGAACACGCTCTCGGGCACGCTCATGCGCACCGCCGAATGCCCGCGCTCGGTGGTGATGGTGAGGAGCTCCGCCACCTCGAGGGCGACCGTCGTTCCGTCGTGCCGCACTCCCTCGATGGCGACGGTATCGGGATCGTGAAGGTAATAGGCCGTGCGCGGCGCGGGCGACGGGCGGAAGCGCTCGACGCAGAAGGCGGTGAACTCGGCGCCGCACTCGCCGCGTTCGCACTGCAGCGTCACCGGATCCGCTCTGGCGATCAGGCCGATGCTCTGTGGCGCCGCGACAGCCTGCGACGCGCCCAGTAACACGAAAGGAGCGAGCGCCGCGCTCAGCCGAAAGCTCCAACCCATGACCCCTCTCCTCGTTGTCGCCGCTGAAGCATCGGCAATATAGCACAATTCGCGCGGTCCAAAGAATCGATTGGCCCGCGCCTGCGTCGTCGCGCTCGGTGCGCGTTTCCGCCGCCGCCGGCGGCCGCATCGATCACGATAAATGATGTGTGTGACCCGGTCGGGGACACCGATCCTCGGGCCGCACTCGTCGCCGAGATCGATCACGAGGCGTGCCAGTAGCGCCGGTACGCGGTCCTCAGTTCGGACCAGCCGTCGGCGGGCTCGAGATTCATGTAGAGCAGCCTGAGCAGCCTGCGGTCGATCGGCGCCAGAGCCGTCGCCGTCGAACGCCGTTCTGCTTCGCTGAATGCCGCGCTCTCGGGGAACACGCCCGAGTCGCCGCGAAGACCCAGCACATGCAGAAGCTGGTGGACGATCGCCGCGCGCCTTTCGGCGTCGCCCAGTTCCGCGCTGACCACCGCCACCGCCGTGGCGACGTCGAACCGCTCGCCGGGCCAGATCAGATGAAATCCCGCCACCGGCGGAAAGGGCTCGGCCTCGAAGTTCCGCGCCAGGCGCTCGAACGTCGGCCGCTTGGCGAAATACAGCTGCACGTCGCCCTCCCCCGCCGCGGCCAGCCGCAGCGAGACACCGCTTCCGTCGAGAACCTCGTTGAGCGTGGGGAGAACCGTCCGAACGAAAGCGTCGTCCTCGGCGACGGCGTTGACGAGCGCGATCCTTGGCGAAGTTGTCCAGCGGATCACCATCGGGCGCGCGCCGCCCGGAGCAGGCTGGAGAATCACCTCTTCGACGAAGCGCCACTCGGGGTCGAGCCGCAGATACGCGCGGTACGCCTCGACCGTCGCATAGGGCAGCGCGGCGATGGCCGCGACCGCCGCGGCCACGTAAAGGCATACCCGCAATCTCCGGCGCGGCCTGTCGGCGATATCGAGCACGCGCGGCATGTCGCCGACTTCGCCTATCGGGTGCGGTGTGTCAACGCGCGCGTTCAACCTCCTCCGCGCGCACCACCCGCGATCCGCGCGCCGGCACCGACGACGGCGAACAGCACCACGGCGGCGAGGACGATCGACGGGCCCGCCGGCGTATCCCACGCGAGCGAGCCCGAGAGGCCGCCGGCGACGGCGACGCAGCCGATCGCGCTCGCGGCGATCGCCATCTGCTCGGGCGTCGCCGCGAGACGGCGCGCCGCCGCCGCCGGAATGATCAGCAGCGATACGATCAGCAGCAGACCGACCACCTTGAGGCCGACGGCGATGACCACGGCGAGCAACAGCATGAAGACGAACCGTACGCCGGCCACGGGCACGCCTTCGACGCGGGCGAGTTCCTCGTGCACCGTAGCCGCGAGCAGCGGCCGCCAGATCACGACCAGCGCAGTGAGCGCCGCGGCGCCGCCGCCATAGATCCACAGGAGATCGCCCCGCGTCACGGCGAGCACGTCGCCGAACAGGTATGCGAGCAGGTCGACGCGCACGGTCTCCATGAACGCCAGCGCCACCAGCCCGGCGGCGAGCGCGCCGTGGGCGAGGATGCCGAGCAGCGTGTCGCTGGCGAGCGCCTGCTGCCGCCCGAACGCGACGACGACGAGCGTGAGCGCGACGCAGACGGCGATCACCGCGAGGCTGGTGTCGAGACCGAGGAGAAAGCCAAGCGCCACGCCGAGCAGCGCCGAGTGCCCCATGGCGGCGCCGAAATACGCCATGCGCCGCCACACGACGAAGGCGCCGAGGGGGCCGGCGACGACCGCGACGCCGACGCCGCCGAGCAGCGCGCGAACGAGGAAGTCATCCATGGCCGGGGTCTTCGCTTTCCCCGCGCCCCGCCCCGCGTCCCGCCCCGCGCCCGTCCCCGCGCCCGGACGCCTGCGCGACGACCTCGCCGCTGGCGTCGTGAGTGTGGTCGTGCTCGTGGGTGTAGACCGCCAGCCCCTCGGCGGCGAGCGGGCCGAAGAGCGCCAGATATTCGGGATGGCGGCTC
>JAZFVR010000420.1:0-6498 GCA_036447835.1 Alphaproteobacteria bacterium
AGGCGGCGCAGGCGCTGCGCGCCGGGGCCGACGCCGCCCATCTGGCGGGTGATGATGGCGTTCTGGTCGCGGGTGTCGAACAGCACGATGCCGCCGGTCTTGAGATAGCGGTCGAGCTTGGCCAGCGCCGCGTCCGACAGCGGCGGCTGCTCAGGCGTGACCGGCCAGTAGATGAGCGGGAAGAAGATCAGCTCGTCCGCCTCGATGTCGAGTCCCATGGGCTTCGCCGGCTCGATCGAGGTGCGCGCGCGCAAGGTGACGCTCAGGCCCTCGAGCCCGGCGCGGCTGATCTCGTTGACCTCGGCGTCGCCGGTGCGCACATAGGCGAGCCGGGTCTCGAGCGTCGCCGCGAGAGCGAAGGCCTCGCCGTGGAGGCCCTGGGCGCGCGCCGCCGACGGCCCGAGGACGAGCAGCGCCAGCACCGCCGTGGCGCCGGCTCGCAAGTGCAGCAGCCCACGCAGCGCCAGGCCGACGACCAGATCGACGAGCGCGAGCGCGATGGCGGCGGCGAGCAGCCACGGCTTGAGGTCGGTCTCGCCGGCCTCGCCGTAGACCCGGCGCTCGACGCCCTCGGGCCAGGCCTCGATGGCGCGCAGATCGCCGAGACCGGCGCCCAGATTCAGCGCCCGGCGCACCCCGGCGGCGGCGTAGAAGCCGGGCGGGTGTTCGGGCCCGACGCTCGTCTCGTCGAACGACGCGGCGGCGAGCGCGCGCGTCGTCGGCGGCGGCTCGACGAGGCGGCCGAAGCCGTCGAGCGTCTTGATAGGCGTGAGCGCGCCCTCCTCCAGCTCGCCGGTGACGCCCTGGCTCAGGCCGACGAGGCGCTGCAGCATCTCGACGAACAGGCCCGAAAGCGCGAGGTTCGACCACGCGGTGTTGGCGGTGGTGTGCATCAGCACCAGCCAGCCGCGGCCGCGGCGCTCGGCGGTGACGAGCGGCGTGCCGTCGGCGAGCGTGGCCCAGGTCTTGGCGGCGAGGTCGAGCGACGGCTCGGCGAGCACCTGGCGGCGTACGCGCACGTCGGCGGGCGGCGTCAGGCCGGCGAAGGGCGAGGCGGCGTCGAACGCGGCGAGCGTCGCCGGCTCGCTCCACGACAGCGCGCCGCCGAGCACGCGGCCGCCGCCGCGCAGGCGCACCGGCACCAGCGCGTCGACGTCCTCGGCGAGGCGCTGTCCGGCGAACCGGATGAGCACGCCACCGGCTTCGATCCAGCTCTCGAGCGCGGCGCGGTCGTCGCCGATGACCTTGGCGACGTCGGCGAGAACGAGCACCGCGAGCGGACGCTGCAAGAGCTCGTGAATCTCGCCCTTGCGCACCTCGCTGAACGGGGTGAGCGCGCGCTCGAGGTAGTAGAGCTCCGACAAGAGCGGCTGGTCGGCCTCGATCGAGGTGCTCGAGACCAGGCCGATCGGGCGGCGCCGCCAGCGCTCGTCGAGCAGCACCACGGCGGCGGCGCTGCGTTCACCCTCGATTTCGATGCGGACGATGCGGTTGCGCAGCTCGGCCGGCGCGCTGATGTCGGCCTCGGCGACGCGCTCGCCGGCGGCGAACACGACCGGCACGCGCGCCAGCACCTCGCCGGTCTCGGCGCTCGCCCGCAGCCACAGCGTTTCGCTTGCGGCGGAAACCGGGCGCACGATGCGCGGGCTCAGCGCGCCCGGCTCGGCGCGCGGCGGCAGCAACGCACGCACGTAGTCGAGGTCGGGGTCGGTCATCACCCGCACGGGGCCGAGGCGCAGCAGCGATTTTGCGAAGGCGTCGGCGGCGCCGTCGTCGATGCCGTCGCTGAGCCACACCACCTCGGCGGTGCCGTCGAAATCGAAGCGATCGAGCATCCTGCCGGCGGCGGCGCGGTCGACGCCCCACGGCTTCGGTTGCAGGGCCTGGGCGAGGGCGCGCGCTTCCGCCGCGCGCATCACGTTGCCCGGCGCCTCCGCGCCGTCGCCGGTCGCGGTGGTGACGACGATCACCGCGCGGTCCTCGCGCTCGGCGGTGTCGAAGATCGCCGCGAGCGCGGCCTGGCGCCGCTCCCAGCGGTGTGCCGCCGCCCAGCCGTCGTCGATGACGAGGATCAGCGGCCCCGCGCCGGCGAGCTGCGCGCGCGGGTTGAGCAGCGGTTGGGCGAGGGCGACGATCACCAGCGCCGCCACCACGAGGCGCAGCACGATCAGCCACGGCGGCGTCTTGGCCGGCGTCTCCTCGTCGTGGCGCAAGCCGAACAGCAGGCGCACGGCCGGGAACAGCATGCGCTTCGGCGCCGGCGGCGTGACCTTGAGCAGCCACCAGATCAGCGGCAACAGGACGAGCGCCGCCAGCACCCACGGCGAGGCGAAGACGAGGCCGGCGATCTCGGGCATCGCTCAGGCCCTCGCGTGCACCGACATCGCGGTGTAAAGCGCGAGCAGCGCCGATTGCGCCGCATGGTCGGTGTGGTGCACGGTGAAGTTCCAGCCGGCGGCGCGGGTGAGGCCGGCGAGCGCCTCGCGGTGGGCGAGGAAGCGGGCGACGTAGTCGACGCGCAGCGTCTCGGGCCTGCCGACCAGAATCTCGCCCTCGCCCTCGGGTCCCTCGAAGCGGGTACGGCCGGTGAACGGCAGGGTCTCCTCGGCGGGGTCGATCACCTGCATGAGATGCCCTTTGACCCCGCTTCCCACGTAATGCTTTATCAGCGCCTCGATTTCGTCGAGCGGCGACAGGAAATCGCCGATCAGCACCACCTGGGCGTGGCGCGGCAGCACCGCGGCCGGGGGCAGGCTCTCGGCGCGGTCGTTGTGATGCTCGAATTCGGCCATCAGCCGGTTGAGCGCGGCGCCGCCGGTGGCCGGCCGGGCGTTCTCGCCGAGGAAGGCGATGTGCTCGCCGCCGCGCACCAGGAGCACCGCGAGCGCGAGCACCAGGAGGGCGGCGCGCTCGGCCTTGGGCGTAGGCGCGAGCCGTGAGCGGTAGTGCATCGAGGGCGAGGCGTCGCACCACAGCCACACGCTTTCCGCCGCTTCCCACTCGTTCTCGCGGATGAAGAGGTGCAGCGTCTTGGCCGACTGGCGCCAGTCGATGCGGCTCGCCGCGTCGCCGGGCTGATAGCGGCGGTACTGCCAGAACGTCTCGCCCATGCCGACGCGGCGGCGGCCGTGCACGCCCTGGGCGACGATCGCCGCCACCCGCTCGGCGGCGACGAGCAGCGGCGGCAGCGTCGCCGCCAGCTGTTCCGCCCGCTGGCGGTGCGCGAGCGCACCCTCTCTCATGGGCCGCCGCTCAGACGAACGGCGCGCACAGTCGCTCGATCACCTGGTCGATGGCGATGCCATCGGCGCGCGCGGCGAAGTTGAGCGCCATGCGGTGGCGCAGGATCGGACCGGCGAGCGCCACCACGTCGTCGATCGACGGCGACAGCCGCCCGTCGAGGATGGCGCGGCCGCGCACGGCAAGCATCAGCGCCTGGGTGGCGCGCGGGCCGGGGCCCCAGGCGACGTGCTCGCGCACGTTCTCGGGGCCGGAGCCGCCGGGCCGGCCAGAGCCGACGAGGTCGAGGATCGCGTCGACGACGCTCTCCCCCACGGGCATGCGGCGCAGCAGCATCTGCCCCTCGATGAGCTCGGCCGCGGTCATCACCTCGACCGGCTTCGCCTCCTCGGTGCCGGTGGTGGCGATGAGCATGCGGCGCTCGGCCTCGCGGTCGGGATAGCCGATGTCGATCTGCATCAGGAAGCGGTCGAGCTGCGCCTCGGGCAGCGGATAGGTGCCTTCCTGCTCGATCGGGTTCTGGGTGGCGAGCACATGGAACGGGGTGGGCAGCGGGTGGCGCACGCCGGCGATCGACACTTCGTGTTCCTGCATCGCCTGGAGGAGAGCCGACTGGGTGCGCGGGCTGGCGCGGTTGATCTCGTCGGCCATCAACAGCTGGCAGAACACCGGCCCCCGGATGAAGCGGAACGAGCGCCGGCCGGTCTCGGCCTCCTCGAGCACCTCCGAGCCGAGGATGTCGGCGGGCATCAGGTCGGGGGTGAACTGCACCCGCTTCTCCGACAGCCCGAGGACGACGCCCAGCGTCTCGACGAGCCGCGTCTTGGCCAGCCCCGGCACGCCGATGACCAGCGCGTGACCGCCGGCGAGCAGCGTGATAAGTGTTTGGTCGATGACCGCCCGCTGGCCAAAGATGATGCGGGCGACGCAGTCGCGCACCGCGGCCATTTTCTGGCCCAGGGCGTCGATTCTGGCGACCAGGTCCTGCGCGGGCTCGACTACGCTCGGCATCGCATCGGACATAGAACACGCTCCATAGATGTGCAGCAAGTGACTATCGGATGAGCAAGCGACCGGCCGACCCCGCCTCGCTCGCCGCCTCTCTCGCAGGGGGCGCCGGCAAGCCCGAGACGTCCGCGGCGGAGAAGCGGCGCGAACCCGTCCTGTGCGGCGACTTCGACATGCGCATCGCCCGCGACGGAACGTGGTTCTACCACGGCTCGCCCATCGGTCGCAAACCGCTGGTCAAGCTGTTCGCCTCGGTCCTGAGCCGCGACGAGGGCGGCGACTACTGGCTGACGACGCCGGCCGAGAAGGGGCGCATCGCGGTCGACGACGCCCCCTTCGTCGCCGTCGAGCTCACGGTCGGTGGCCGTGGGCCAGCGCAGTGTTTGCGCTTTCGCACCAACATCGACGACGAGGTGACCGCCGACGCCGATCACCCCTTGCGCGTCGCCTACGATGCAAAGAGCGACGAGCCCGCGCCTTACGTGCTGGTGCGCGGCCGCCTCGAGGCGCTGATCGCGCGCCCGGTGTTCTACCAGCTCGTCGAACTCGGCGTCGAAGAGGTGGTCGACGGCGACCAGCTCTACGGCGTGTGGAGCGCGGGATGCTTCTTTCCCCTGGGCCGGCTGGACGCGAGCGGGTGACCCCCGGCTTCCTGCGCCGCCGCCTCGCCGCGCGCGAAGCCGGCGGTGCCGGGTCCCTGGCCGGCGACGCTGCCGACGGGCTGACGCCGGCGGCGGTGCTGATCCCGCTCGTCGCCCACGCCGGCGAGATGACCGCGATCTTCACCCGCCGCACCGAGCATCTCGCCGACCACGCCGGGCAGGTCAGCTTTCCCGGCGGCCGCGTCGAGCCGGGCGACGCCGGCCCGGTGGCGACGGCGCTGCGCGAGACGCAGGAGGAGATCGGCCTCGAGCCCGAACGGATCGAGGTCATCGGCTGCCTCGAGCGTTGCGACACCTCGACCGGGTTTCTCGTCACCCCGGTGGTCGGCCTCGTCACCCCGCCGCTCACGTTCACCCTCGATTCGTTCGAGGTCGCCGAAGCGTTCGAGGTGCCGCTGGGCTTCCTCCTCGATCCCGCCAACCGCCGCCGCGAGTCGGTGATATACAGGGGACGCAAGCGCGAGTACTTCGCCCTCGACTACGAGGGCCGCACCATCTGGGGCGCGACCGCGCGCATGGTGATCAGCCTGCACGAGGCGCTGTACGGGCGATGAGACGCATCCTGCTCAATTACCTGCTGCCGCTCTTGCTGCCGTTCATCGTCTACGGCATATGGCTCATGTTCATCCGCTGGCGGGCGCGGGTCGCCGGCGCCGTCGGCGCACCCGAATGGCGCGACGCGCCGTGGACCTGGCTCCTGATCGTCGGCGTCGTGCTCACCGCCTTGAGCATCGCGGTGCTCGGCATGGTCGGCGACAGCCCGCCGGGCGGAACGTATATTCCGCCGCATATGGAAGGCGGCGAGATCGTGCCGGGGCGGATCGAATAGGCGACGGTGGATCGACCCGTGGAGCCCGTCGGCACGATCGAGTCCCAGCGCTGGATGAAGGCGCCCGCGACGCGCGCGGTCGTCGATGCGCTCACCGCCGACAGCGCCGAGGTGCGCTTCGTCGGCGGCTGCGTGCGCGACGCCGTCGCCGGGCGCAAGGTCACCGATGTCGACATCGCCACCCCCGACCCGCCCGAGACCGTCACGCGCCTGCTCGAAGCGGCGGGAATCCGCGTCGTGCCCACGGGCATCGCGCACGGCACGGTGACCGCGGTGATCCGCCACAGGCACTTCGAGATCACGACGCTGCGGCGCGACGTCGAGACCTACGGCCGCCGCGCCAAGGTCGCCTTCACCGACGACTGGACCGCCGATGCGGCGCGCCGCGACTTCACCATCAACGCGCTGTTCTGCGATCCCGACGGCACGCTCTACGACCCCTTCGGCGGCATCGACGACCTCGACGCCGGGCGCGTGCGCTTCGTCGGCGACGCGGTCAAGCGCATCAAGGAAGACGTGCTCAGGCTGCTGCGCTTCTTCCGCTTCTACGCCCACTATGGTCGCCCGCCGCCAGACGCCGAGGCGCTCGCCGCGTGCCGCGCCATGGCGCGCGCTCTCCCCGGCCTGTCGGGCGAGCGCGTCTCGGCCGAGCTCCTGCGCCTGCTCGCCGCGCCCGATCCGGCGGCGGTGCTCGCGCTGATGATCGAGGCCGAGGTGCTCGCCTTCGTGCTGCCCGAGGTCGCGGGGCTCGATGCGCTC
>JAZFVR010000421.1:0-4449 GCA_036447835.1 Alphaproteobacteria bacterium
AAGCCAGGTCAAATTTCAAGCTGAGGCACTACCGGCGGGGCGGGGCAGGCCGGCCGGGTGGGCTGGGGGCCCATGAGCCGGGCGCGCGTGCCGGCCGATGAAAAGGCCCCGCGGGCAAGGGGGCGCCGCGGGGCCGAGTCATCCGGGTAAGGCGAGGTAAGTGGCGCCCTTGTAGCGCGCCGCTGCGCCGCGCACCTTGATCCAGGTTAGAATTCGGAACGAAAAGCGAAAAAACGCCGCGCGCCACGCTGCCGAAGCGAGGCTCCCCCTTGGGGCGACGCGCCCTCGTGCGCGCCGCGCCGGAAGCGCCGGGCGGATACCTCGCCCGCGGGCCGGAGCCCGAGCCGTCGCATCGGTGAGCGAGGGAGGGAGGTCGCGGGCCGCCCTATCTGGGCGACATGACCATGGTCATCTGGCGGCCTTCGAGCCTGGGCCACTGCTCGATCTTGACGAGATCGCCGAGATCGTCCTGGACCCGCTGCAGCACGCGCATGCCGATGTCCTGATGGACCATTTCGCGGCCGCGGAAGCGCAGCGTCACCTTCACCTTGTCGCCTTCCTCGAGGAACTTGAGGATGTTGCGCATCTTGACGTCGTAATCGTGGCGGTCGATGCCCGGGCGCATCTTGATTTCCTTGACGTCGAACGTCTTCTGGCGCTTGCGCGCCTCGCTCGCCTTCTTCTGGGCTTCGTACTTGAACTTGCCGTAGTCGAGCAGCTTGCACACCGGGGGGTCCGAATCGGCGGCCACCTCGACCAGGTCGAGGCCGACATCGTCGGCCATGCGCTGCGCTTCTTCGACGGAAACGATGCCGGCCTGCTCGCCATTGTGATCGATCAGGCGAACGGTCGGCACGTCGATTTCTTCGTTGATCCGGGGGCCCACTCGAACGGGCGGGACCGGAGTGTAGTGCCTTGCTATACCCTATGCTCCCTCAAACAATGCTCGATACACGCAAGCGGTCCCCCGACGGCTGTCATTTAGTTCGCGCGCCGCTCGATGGGCGACATGGCGTCGTCGACAAGTCTAGCTACGGCCTGATCGAGCGCAAGCACTTCTTGCTCGCTGCTGCCGAAACGGCGCAGCGAGACCGTGCGCTCGGCCGCCTCGCGCTTGCCGATGGCGAGGATCACCGGCGTCTTCTTCAGGCTGTAGTGACGCACCTTGTAACCGATCTTGTCGTTGCCGGCGTCGAGCTCGACCCTAAGGCCGGCCTGTTTGAGCACGCGCGCGACCTCGGCCGCGTAGGCGTCGCCGTCGCGGGTGATGGTGGCGACCACCACCTGCACCGGCGCCAGCCACAGCGGGAGGGCGCCGGCGTAGTGCTCGATCAGGATGCCCGTGAAGCGTTCGATCGAACCGAGGATGGTGCGGTGCAGCATCACCGGGCGGTGCTTCTCGCCGTCCTTGCCGATGTAGCTCGCGTCGAGCCTTTCGGGCAGCACGATATCGAGCTGCAGCGTGCCGCACTGCCACTCGCGGCCGATGATGTCGCGCAGATAGAAGTCGAGCTTGGGGCCGTAGAAGGCGCCGTCGCCGGGGTTGAGCGTGTAGCCGATGCCGGCCGATTCGGCCGCCGCCTTGAGCGCCGCCTCGGCGCGGTCCCACACCGCGTCGTCGCCGGCGCGCACCTCGGGCCGGTCGGAGAACTTGATGTCGATGTCGGTAAAGCCGAAATCGCGGTAGATCGAGAGCGCCAGGTCGCAGTAGGCGGCGCTCTCGGAGGCGATCTGGCCGTCGGTGCAGAAGATGTGCGCGTCGTCCTGGGTGAAGCCCCGCACGCGCATCAGCCCGTGCAACGCGCCCGACGGCTCGTAGCGGTGGCAGGCGCCGAACTCGGCCATGCGCAGCGGCAAATCGCGGTAGCTCTTCAGCCCCTGACGGAAGATCTGCACATGGCACGGGCAGTTCATGGGCTTGAGCGCGAGGAAGCGATCGTCGGATTCGGTGACGAACATGTGCTCGCGGAACTTCTCCCAATGGCCCGACGCCTCCCACAGCGAGCGGTCGACGAGCTGCGGGGTGTTGACCTCGACGTAACCGGCATCCTCGAGCCTGGTCCGCATGTAGCCGGTGAGCAGCCGGTTGAGCGTCCACCCCTTGGGATGCCAGAACACCATGCCCACCGCCGCTTCCTGGAAGTGGAAAAGCTCCATCTCGCGGCCCAGCCGGCGGTGGTCGCGGCGCTCTGCCTCCTCGAGCCGGTGGAGGTATTGGGCGAGCTGCTTCTCGTCGGCCCAGGCGGTGCCGTAGATGCGTTGCAGCATCTCGTTGTTGCTGTCACCACGCCAGTAGGCGCCGGCCAGCTTCATCAGCTTGAACGCCTTGCCCAGCTTGGCCGTCGACGGCAGGTGCGGCCCGCGGCAAAGGTCGATGAACGCGCCCTGGCGGTAGAGCGAGATATCCTCGCCGTCGGGGAACCCGGCGATGATCTCGGCCTTGTAGTGCTCGCCGTGTTCCTCGAAGAACGCGACCGCCTCGCCGCGGTCCCACACCTCGCGGGTGATCGCCTCGTCGCGCTTGACGATCTCGTGCATGCGCGCCTCGATGCGCTCGAGGTCCTCGGGCGTGAACGCGGTGGGGCGCGAGAAATCGTAATAGAAGCCGTCTTCGATCGCCGGCCCGATGGTCACCTGGGTCTCGGGGTAGAGCTCCTTGACCGCCTCGGCCATCACATGGGCGGCGTCGTGGCGCAGCAGTTCGAGGGCGTCGGCGTCCCTGGCGGTGACAATTTCGATGCCGGCGTCGCGATCGACCGGCGCCGCGAGGTCCTTCATCTCGCCGTCGACGCGGATGGCGAGCGCCGCCTTGGCGAGCCCGGGGCCGATCGCGGCGGCGATCTCGGCGCCCGAGACGCCTGAGTCGAATTCACGAATGCTGCCGTCCGGCAGGGTTATCGCGACCATCGGCCGGTTTTTCGTCCCCAACGGGTTAAGAATTGGTCAAGGCCGGCGAAATTTAGAGCGAATCGACCCGCTGTCAAGGCATGTGCCGCCGGGCTCACCGCTTCACCCCGATACGCGCCGCCGCTGCCGGGAGCCGCCCGTCGGGTCACTGCGCGGCACGCGCCGCGCCGGCGCCCGGCGCCAGCAGCTCGCCGTAGATCGCGAGAGTGCGTGCGCACATCGTCTCCCTGGCGAAGTTCGCACGCGCCCGCGTGATCGCCCGCGTCGCCAGCGCCTCGCGCGCGCCTTCGTCGAGCGCCAGCGTACGTTCGATCGCCTCGGCCAGCGGCACCGGTTCTCCCGGCGGCGTGAGCCAGCCGGTTTCGCCCGCGATCACGGTCTCGCGGGCGGCGCCGTGGTCGCTGGCGATCGCCGGCCGGCCCATCGCCTGGGCCTCGACGATGACGCGGCCGAACGCTTCCGGGTCGAGCGAGGCCGAGACGACGACGTCGGCGAGCATGTACGCCGCCGGCATGTCGCGACAGTAATCGACGATGTGCACGACGCTCTCGAGGCCGCGCTCGCGAACGCGGCCCTCGACCTCCTCGCGATAGGCGCGCCGCCCCTGGTCCGGCCCGACGAGCAGGCAGCGCACGTCCTTACGCCCCAGTATCGCCAGCGCGTCGATGAGCACGAGCTGACCCTTCCAGCGTGTGAGGCGCCCGGCGAGCATGACCACCGGTACGCCGTCGGGCAGCCGCCACTGCCGCGCCAGCGCGACGACGCGCGCCGGGTTCACCTGCGCCGGGTCGAATATCTTGAGGTCGATGCCGCGCGGCACCACGCGCAGGCGTCCGTCGCCGACACCGTAGTGCTCGCGCACGTGCCCGGCGATGAATTCGGAGATGGCGATCACCCGGTCGCCCCGGGCCATCACCGAGTTGTACCTGCGCTTGAGCCCGTTGCCGAAGTTGTAGGTGCCGTGGAAGGTGGTGACGAACGGCCGCCCGCTGCGCCGCGCCGCGCGCAAGGCGCTCCACGCGGGCGCGCGCGAGCGCGCATGCACCAGATCGACGTCCTCGGCGTCGATCAGGCGGGCGAGGCGGTCGACGTTGGCGCGCATGACGAGCGGGTTCTTGCTGGCCAGCGGCAGCGTCACGTGGCGCGCCCCGGCGCGCTCGATCTCGTGCATCATCGGCCCGCCCGCCGACACCACCAGCGCCGGCCGGCCGGCGTCGGCAAGCGCCTTCGCGACATCGGCGGCGCCGCGCACGACGCCGCCGGCCTCGAGCGCCGGAAGCACCTGCAGCACGGTGGGCACGCGGCTTTCCACGGTAACGTCCCTACTGTTAGTGGTCTAAGTCTGACATATGGTACCCATACGATGGCCTTCCGAGCTCATCCGGCCAGGCGCGTGACGCGCTGTGATGCGGGCACATCACGAGCGGCGCGCAACGCCGCCGGGGGGCGCGGAAGGCAATCGTTTGGTTACCATTTGTCAGACTTAGACCACTACGATCAGGTCCCATCGAAAGCGCAGAATACCCCATGACCGACGCATCT
>JAZFVR010000422.1:0-2798 GCA_036447835.1 Alphaproteobacteria bacterium
TGGGCAACTGCTACCTGCGCAAGGAGGAACAGGACCCGGCGCTCAAGCGCGACTACAAGGACGCCTTCGAGCTCGACTGAAGCCGCCGCGCCACCCCGACCGGCGGAGTGTTGCCGAAGCGCGCGCGCACCCATATCCTGAGTTCTTGCGAGTACCGGCGGTTACGGGAGACAGCGATGATCGAGGCACTATGGTCGATCGACTTCGAAAGCGAAGACGGCGTGCAGGGAGGCGGCATCGTCGCTTTCCGAAACGGCAAGCTCGTCGGTGGCGATCGGTGCTACGTCTACACGGGAAGCTACTCGGTCGACGACGCCACGGTCACGCTGACGATCGACGCCGAGCATTACGATGGGCCGCCGTATCCCATCTTCGGCGCCGCCGGCTCGCCGCGCATCGCGGCCAAGGGGCCCATCGGCGAGCGCAGCATCGAACTCGCCGGCGAGCGGCGCGACGAACGCGGCAAGACGCTCACGATCAGGCTCGTGAGGCGGGCCGACCTTCCCTGACGTCGCCCGGGCACCCGTCGACCGCCGATGCGGCGCGTCCTCGGCGCATGCGGTTGTGCGACCAGGCGACGATCACCACCAGCACGACGGCGCCGCCGGCCAGCGTCAGCGTGCCCGGCACCTCGTCGACGACGAGCCATACCCACAGCGGGCCGAGCACGAACTCGGTGAGCGACAGCAGCGAGATCTCGGCCGCCGGCACGAAGCGCGAGCCGAGCGTGAACAGCGCGTGCCCGGCGCACGACAGCACCGCGCCCCAAAGGAGACACAGGGCGGTGTCGCGCGGACTGAGCACCAGGTCGTCGGCGACGATGCCGCCGATCGACGCCGCGATGACGCCGGCGATGCACACCGACGGCAGCATGTCGACGCCGCGGCCGCGCCTCAGCGCGATCACGTAGCAGGCGAACAGCGCCGCGGTCGCCAGCGCCATGACGTTGCCGAACAGCGCGCCGCTGCCGAAGCCGTCGGCGACCATCAGCGCGATGCCCGCCATCGCCGCGGCGATCGCCAGCCACGTGGCGCGGCTCACCGGTTCCTTGAGGATCAGCCAGCCGAGAACGGCGGTGAGCAGCGGCACCGCGCTCAGCGTGAACAGCGTGTTGGCCACCGTGGTGTGGGTGAGCGACTGGATGAAGCACACCGAGGCGAGGCCGGCGAAGGGGGCGGCGACGAGTGCGCTCGGCGCCGCCCGGCGCAGCTCGGCCATCGCGCGGCCGCGGTGGCGGACCAGGAACAGGCAGCACATCGCCACCGTGAGCGCGCTTGCGCGCCAGAACAGGATCTGCCACGCGCTCGCGTCCTCGATGTGGCGCAGCACCAGGCCGTTGAGGCTGAGGACGCAGGCCGCGAGCACGACGAGCGTCGCCCCTCGCCTGTACGGCGTGGTCGAGACTTCGGTCGCGGCGACGGCGCCCCCTGCGACGGCGATCGGATTTGCTTTGGCGGGCGAAGCGGCCATCGTTTAAACATAACGGTTCAAGGCCGAGCTTTCGCAAATTCCCTCGTTCGCATGGCTGGGATGCACATTCGACATGGCTTCGCCGCGGCTGTCGCCGCGCTCCTTTTCGCCGCCGTCGCGGCAGCGGACGCACGGGGACAGGCGTTCGACGCGGCGATCCTCGATTCGGTGGTCAGCGTGCTGCCCGAATGGCCCGCGACCGAGGCGTTGCCTGAGCGCCCCGAAGGCACCGCGGTCGCGGTGCTCGCCGGCGGCTACCTCGCCACCAACGGCCACGTCCTCGGCCGCGCGGAGCGCATCCGCATCCGCCTCGCCGACGGCCGCGTGCTCGAGGCCGAGCGCACCGGCGTCGATGCGCTCACCGACATCGCCCTGATCCGCGCGCCGATCGACCTCCCGGTGCCCGCGATCGCGCCGCCGCCGCCCCTGGGCGCGCGCGTCTGTGCGATCGGCAACCTCTTCGGCCTCGGCCTCTCGGTCACCTGCGGCGTCGTCTCGGGGCTCCATCGCACGGGCACCGGCTTCAACGGAATCGAGGACTTCATCCAGACCGACGCCGTGGTCAACCCCGGCGGCTCGGGCGGCGCGCTGGTCGATGCGGAGGGCCGCCTCGTCGGCCTCGTCTCGGCGATCTTCACCAAGGAGAGCGACGCCGACATCGGCGTCAACTTCGCCGCCTCGATGCGCCTCGTGATGCGCGTCGCCGAGGACCTCGCCGAGCACGGCCGGGTGTTGCGCGGCCGGCTGGGGTTGCGTGTCGCCGACCTCGCTCTCGACGAACGCGCCGAAGTGGTGGGCGTGCGCATCGTCCGCATCTTCCCCGGCGGTGCCGCCGAGGCGGCCGGCCTCGCGGTCGGCGACGTCGTCGTCGCGATCGGCGATCGCGCGATCCGCGGCGCCAGCGACGTGCCCAGCGCGGCCCACATGCACCGCGTCGGCGAGGCCTTCGAGGTCGCCTACATTCGCGACGGCCAGCGCCGCACGGCGGCCGTCACGATGGCGCCGTAAGCTCCCCGTTGTGCCGAGCGGGACGAACGGCGTAGCCTTTGCCCAGGGGCTGAGTGACGCGGGCAGCGCGCGGGAGGCGCGGGCATGAAGGCAATCGTCATGGGCGGCGGGGTCATCGGGGTAACCACCGCCTATTACCTGGCCAAGAGCGGGCACGAAGTCACCGTGATCGAACGCAATGCGGGCCCCGCCGAGGAGGCGAGCTACGGCAACGCGGGCATCATCGCGCCGGGGCACGCCTATTCCTGGGCCTCGCCGCGGGCGCCGCTCATCCTGCTGCAGTCGTTGTGGCGCGACGACACCGCGCTGCGCTTCAGGTT
>JAZFVR010000423.1:0-3100 GCA_036447835.1 Alphaproteobacteria bacterium
GCGGTGCGAAAGGCGCGCGGCAGGTCGGCGGCGCGGTCGATCACCGCGTTCCATTTGGTCAGCGGGCGGAACAGCGCCTGCTGGTCGAGCTCGGTGAGCGTGAAGCGGCCGCGCGAGGCGACGGCGATGTCGGTGGTGATGGCGAGCAGCGGCACCGACGATTCGTTGGCCTCGACGACGCCGGGCAGGATGTAGGTGGCGCCGCCGCCGCTCGGCCCCTCGCAGACGCCGACGCGCCCGCTTGCGCGCGCATAGCCGTCGGCCATGTAGGCGGCCGAGCGCTCGTCGCGGGTGAGCACGTGGGTGATGCCGTGATCGAGACGCTGGAGCGCGTCGTAGAACGGCAGGCTGGTGTCGCCGCAGAGTCCGAAAACGACCTCGACACCGTGGAGCGCGAGCATGCGCACGGCGGCTTCGGCGCCGGTGAGCCGATTGCTCACGGCGGCGCCCCGGCTACCACGCGGTGTAACCGCCGTCGATCACGAGGTCGGCGCCGGTCATGAACGAAGACTCCTCGGAGGCGAGGAACACGGCGGCCTGCGCCACCTCCTCGACACGCCCGAGACGCCCCAACGGGTGTTTAGGCTCGCCCCACTCGCGCTCGGCCGCCTCCATGCCGCCCCATTTTCGCGCCATGCCTTCGGTGGCGATGCCGCCCGGCGACAGCGCATTGACACGGATGTTCTGGTGCGCGTGATCGAGCGCCATGCCCTTGGCGAGCATGAGCAGCGCGCCCTTGGTGGTGCAGTAGGCGGTCTGCCCGGCGTTGGCGACCCGCGCCATCTGCGACGCGACGTGGACGATGCTGCCGCCGCCCGCCGCGGCGATGGCGGGGACGGCGAAGCGGCTCATGTGGTAGGCGCCGCCGATGTTGACGGCGAGCGCCCGCTCCCACTCGGCCTCGTCGAGGTCGCAGATCGTCGCCATGGTCGGAAAGACGGCGGCGTTGTTGACCAGGATATGGAGGCCGCCGTAGCGCGCGACCGCCGCCTCTACCGCGGCGCGCGCTTCGTCGCCGCGGCTCACGTCGCAAGCCTGGACCAGCGCCTCGCCGCCGGCCGCCTCGACCGCGGCGGCGGTCTCCTGGGCACTGTCCACATCGATTTCGGCGCAGACGAGCTTCGCCCCTTCGGCGGCGAAAGCGACGCAGATGGCGCGGCCGATGCCGCCGCCGGCGCCGGTGACGATGGCGGCCCTGTCGGCGAGCCTCGGGCCGCTCACGCCGCCCCGCGGCCGGAGAAGCCGAGCCGGCCGATGCCGGGAAGCTTGAGCGCGGGATCGCCGAAGTCGATGCCGAGGGTGAGGCCCAAGAGGTTGATCTCGATCCCCTCCTCGACCGCCAGCATGACGCCGAGAAGGCCGAACAGCGAAACCTGCCAGCCGGTGCCGCTGGGCGCCCGGGCGATCACGGCGCCGTTCGGCAGGTAGTCCTTGCCGATCGCCGTCGGCGGCAGGTCGAGCCTGAGCTCGGGCACCGCGCGGCCGATGAAGGCGGTGAAGGTGTTGCTGTTGGGCCCCGGCCACACCTTGTAGCGCCTGGCGTAGGGGTAGGCCCGTGCCGCCGCCTCGATGCGGGCGATGACGTCGTCGACGCCGTCGCCGCGCAATTCGGCGATGATCTCGGGGCGGTTGCCGTACCACAGGCCGTCGGGCGCGCGAGAGCTCTGCCTGAGCGCCGATTCGCCGCGCATGGCGTACCAGCCGACCACCTCGTGCACGGTGAACGCCGGAGCGCCCGTTCGTTTCACCGCGATCCAGCTGTGCGAGCCCAATGCGCCGCGCCAGCCGAAAGCGCGTGCGACGTAGACCTGGACGACCGCCTCGGGCGTCGTCGCCGGATCGGGGGCGATGCCGATCGAATGCCGGGGCGCCGTGCGCCAGTCGTAGCTATGGCCGAACACGCGCGCCGCCCCGCCGAGGACCGGGAGCACCACGGCGAGCATCAGCGCCCCTGCGAGCCACCGCGTCCACCGCCTGCCCTTTTTTCGTTGCATCGCCCAACCCGGACGCCATTTCTATCAGGTATCGGAATCCCGCGCGATATTCGCCCGCCGCGCGCCCGGGCACAAGCCTCAAGCTAACGGCCGATGCTGTACAATTCCCTACCCCGCCCCTAGATTGTCGCCGCCGTGACTGAGCGAACCGGAATCCGCGGCTGGCTCGACGCCACCGCCGTCTACCGCGACCGGCGGGTCGTCGTCATTCTCTTCCTCGGCTTCTCGAGCGGCCTGCCGCTGCTGCTCACGCTCTCCACCCTGTCGATCTGGCTCGCCCGCGAAGGCGTCGACAAGACGACCATCGGCCTCTTCGCCCTGGCCGGCCTGCCCTATACCCTGAAATTCGTCTGGTCGCCGCTGGTCGACCGGGTCAACATTCCGCTGCTCACCCGCGGCCTCGGGCGCCGGCGGGGCTGGCTGATCGTCACCCAACTCGCGCTCATGGCCTCGATCGTGGCGCTGGGCAACGCCGACCCGGCGACCGACCTCGCGGCCATGGCATGGATCGCGCTGGTCGTCGCCTTCTGCTCGGCGAGCCAGGACATCGTCGTCGACGCCTACCGCATCGACCTGCTCGAGGAATATCAGCAGGGCGCCGGCGCGGCGACCTATATGGGCGGCTACCGGGTCGCCATGCTGACCAGCGGCGCCGGCGCGCTGTTCCTCGCCGATCAGATGAGCTGGGGCGCGGTCTACGTGATCATGGCGTTGCTGATCACGGTAGGCACGATCACCGTGCTGCTCTCGCCCGAGCCCGCCGGCAACGGCGCGGCCATCGCGCGGGAGGACCGCGAACGGGCCGAAGCGATCCGGCGGAGCCACCCGCTCCTGCCCGCCGCCCTCGCCGGCGCGGCGGCCTGGGCCCAGGGCGCGGTAATCGATCCCTTCGCCGACTTCATGAGGCGCCAGTCCTGGCTCGTCATTCTGCTCTTCATCCTGCTCTACAAGTTCGGCGACGCCTTCGCCGGGGTGATGGCCAACCCGTTCTACGTCGAGATGGGCTTCTCCAACAGCGAGATTGCGAGCGTGAGCAAGATCTTCGGCCTGATCGCCACGCTCGGCGGGGTCTTCCTCGGCGGCCTCTTCGTCATCCGCTACGGCGC
>JAZFVR010000424.1:0-8518 GCA_036447835.1 Alphaproteobacteria bacterium
GGCGGCCCTTGCCGGCCGCGCCCGGCAGCGCGGGCCCGATCGGCCGCCGGGTGTGAAGCGGTGGCCTTCGGGAGCGGCATTCGGGTTTACCATACGGGCGCAACTGCGCTATAGACTGGTGCCATGCGATCGTGGACCACAGCGCATCGTCGGGGAAGAGGCGCGTGACCGGCGGCCGGCGCATTCTCATCGTCGACGACGACGACGCGCTCAGGCAGTCGCTCGCCGAGCAGCTCCAGCTTCACGATGAGTTCGCCATCGGCGAGGCGGCGACCGGCAGCGAGGCGCTCGAGCGCGTCAAGGGGCAGCGCTACGATCTCGTCCTGCTCGACGTCGGCCTGCCCGACATCGACGGGCGCGAGCTGTGCAAGGTCATGCGTCGCGGCGGCCACAAGATGCCGATCATCATGCTGACCGCGGCCGACACCGACGCCGACACCATCCTCGGCCTCGAATCGGGCGCCAACGACTACATCACCAAGCCGTTCCGCATCGCCGTCCTGCTCGCCCGCATGCGCGCGCAGCTGCGCCAGCACGAGCAGAGCGAGGACGCGGTCTTCACCATCGGTCCCTACACCTTCCGACCCAGCGCCAAGCTGCTGTTGGACAGTGAGACCAACAGGAAGATCCGTCTCACCGAGAAGGAAACGGCGATCATCAAGTACCTGTACCGCTCGGGCGGCCAGGTGGTGGCGCGCGAGGTGCTGCTCGACGAGGTGTGGGGCTACAACGCCGCCGTCGCCACGCATACCCTCGAAACGCACATCTACCGGCTGCGCCAGAAGATCGAGCGCGAGCCGGCGAACGCGACGCTGCTGGTCACCGAACCCGGCGGCTACCGACTCAATCCGTAGGGTCGCCGACCATAGAACGCGTTATCACGGCAGCGCCGTCGCCCTTTCGTGATCTGAAGTACTAACTTGCCCGCGCGAGAACCTTGAGCCGGCGCGCCAGTTCGATCGCCGCCAGCCCGGCGATCAGCGTGAGCGCACCGAACAGCGGCCACACGAAACGCCAGTTCCCCGCCAGCGTCACCGCCTGGGCGAGCAGCACCGGGCCGACGAGGACGCCGAAGTTGCGCCCGGTCATGACGACGCCGAAGGCGCGCGCGTCGGCGCGGCCGGCGCCCATCACCGCGCTCGGCATGGCGAACAGGCACACCGGCGTGATGCCCGCGGTGACGCCGTAGGCGATGAGCGAAAGCGTGCCGAGCACGCCGCCGCCGCTGACGGGAACGAGCAGCCAGACCGCGGTCTGCACCGCGATCGAGCCGACGAACAACGGCGCGAGCGGGGCGCCCGCGCGCAGCATCGCGCCGGTAACGACGCACATCACCATCACCGCCGCCGCCGGCAGGGTGTAGGCGAGCACCGCGTTTCCCGCGTCGAACCCGTGAACCTCGACGAGGAACTGGGGCAGCCACGTCATGTAGCCGTGATACTGGCCCGACCACAGCGCGAAGACGAACGCGGCGACGACGAGCGCCCGGCGCTGCCCGGCGCTGGCCTCAACCGCGCTCCGCTCGCCGCCCCGCCGCGTGTCGCTGTCGAGCGCGGAGCTGCGGCGCAGCGCCAACGCCCACACGGCGAGCGCCAGCGTGAGCACGAGGCCCACGCCCCACAACGGCCACCACAGGCCGCGTCCGACCACGGGCAGCGAGATCAGGTTGGCGCTCACCTGGCCGACGGGAATCCACGTCGCCGTGAGGCCGACGACGAGCGGCAGATGCGCGCGGCTCGCGTTCATGTTGGCGAGCAGCGGCCCGGCGATCGCGCACACCGTGTAGCCGACGCCTTCGAGCCCGCGCGCGAGCAGCATCAGCCAGCCGCTCGCGGGCACGGCCAGCGCCAACGCCTCGCCGGCGAGGAACAGCACGAAGGCGGCGGCGAGATAGGGCCACACGCCGTGGCGCCTGAGGCCGCGCCCGACCCTGAGCGACAGCATCAGTCCGGCGAGCGCGAAGACCGACATGAAGCCGCCGGCGAGCACGCGGTCGTATCCGTAAGCGTCGAGCATCACCGGCAGCACAGGCGGCAGCTTGAACAGCTGGTAGGCGGCGAGCGCGGCGAGGGCGAGCCCGAAGGTGACGCCCGTCCAGCTGGTTTCGCCTTTCGCTGCGGGAGTGGGCGACGCGGCGCTGGTCAGGGCGATTTTACCTTTCGCGACAGGCAGCTTGGGGTGCAGTATCGTGGCGATTCTACCTGTTCGGCTCGAGGTGGAGAACGGGTTTGGCGAGGAATGACGATTTTTACGTCCGTTTCTGGGGGGTGCGCGGCAGCATCGCGTGCCCCGGTGCCGGGACGGTGCGCTACGGCGGCAACACGTCGTGCCTCGAAGTGCGTTGCGGGACGCGGCTCCTGGTGCTCGACGCCGGCACCGGCCTGTGTGCGCTCGACGCGGCGCTCGCGGCGGGTGGCGCGCTCGACGCCGACCTGCTGTTCACCCACACGCACCTCGACCATATCTGGGGCTGGCCGTATTTCACCCGGTTATTGCGTGCCGATACCGCGCTTACCGTTTGGGCCGGCCACCTGCTGCCCGACCACACGGTCGAGGAGGTGCTCGACGGCCTCCTGAGCGAGCCCTTCGCGCCGGTCCGCCGCGACCGCGTGCGCGCGCGCATCACCTACCGCGATTTCCGTGTCGGCGAGACGCTCACGCCGCACGCCGGCGTCGAAGTGCGCACGGCGCCGCTCAATCATCCCCAGGACGCCACCGGCTATCGTATCGGGTACGGCGGGCGCTCGATCTGCTACATCACCGACACCGAGCACGTGCCCGGCGTCCCCGACGAGAACCTACTCGCGCTCACCGCGGGCGCCGACATGGTGATCTACGATTCGACCTACACCGACGACGAGTTCGCGGCCCACGTCGGCTGGGGCCATTCGACGTGGCAGGAAGGCGCGCGGCTGTGCGATGCGGCGGGCGTCAAGACCTTTGTCGTCTTCCACCACGACCCCGACCACGACGACGCGTTCATGGACGGCATCGCCGCCGACGTCGAGCGCGCCCGGCCCGGATCGATCGTCGCGCGCGAAGGGATGACGCTGAGGCCGTGACGAGAATGGGCACGGCGGCGAGGGGTGAGGCGATGCTCGGGCGGCGGCTGCGTTTCGGTCTGGCCACGATCCTCGGTCTCGCGCGCCGTGGATTCTTCATCCCCTACCGCTACGCCGACACGCTCGCGCCGGCGGGCGAGCGGCCGACCTACGCCGCGATCGAGGCGCTCATGCGCGGCCTCGAGGACGACTTCGGCGCGGTCGTCGCCGGCCTCGAGGAGTATGCCGACGATCTCCGCGCCATCGGCGGCGACGCGCCGCCGGCGCCGCGCTGGGACCAGGCCTGGTGTCCCCGTCTCGACGCCGCGGTCGCCTACGCCATGGTGCGCCGCTTGCGCCCGCGCCGCATCGTCGAGATCGGATCGGGGCATTCGACGCGCTTCCTCGCCCGCGCCGTCGCCGATGGCGGGCTCGCCACGGCCATCACCGCGATCGACCCGGCGCCGCGCGCAAGCCTCGCAGGCCTCGCGGTCGAGCTCCTGCGCATCCCCCTCGATCGCGTCGGTGAGACGCTCCTCGCGGGGCTCGCCGCCGGCGACGTGCTGTTCGTCGATTCGAGCCACATCCTGGTGCCGGGAAGCGACGTCGACCGTGTGCTCAACCACGTATTGCCTGCTTTACCTGCCGGTGTGCATATACACTTCCACGATGTCTTCCTGCCCGACGACTATCCCGCCGAGTGGGCGTGGCGCGGTTACAACGAGCAGCTCGGCGTCGCCGCGCTGTTGTCGGGGCGCGGCTGCCGCCTGCGTTTCGCCAGCCACTACGCCGCGACGCGCATGGCCGATGCGCTCGCCGGCAGCGTCGTCGCCGGGTTGCCGCTGATCGCCGGCGCCCGCGAATCGAGCCTGTGGCTCGAGAAGTGCTGATGAGCGACCTCACGCGCTCCTTACCCGCCGCGACGACGGCGCCCGATATGATGTGGGCATGTCCGACCCCACCGATGCCACGGCCATGCTCGCCTGGCTGAAGCGGCGCCTGTTCGGCAGCGAGACGAGCGGGCACTTGCCCGAACGCGTCAAGGTGCAGATCCGCCGCAACCAGGAGGAAAGCGAAATCCTCATCGGCTGGGTGCAGCTCGTCGGGGTCACGTTCTTCGCCGTCGTCTACACGATTGCGCCGAAGACCTTCGACCCCGGGGCGATGTTCGCGCCGGTGCCGTGGGCGCTCGGCTTCTACTTCGCCTTCACCCTCGTCCGCCTCGCCCTCGCCCACCGCCGCAGGCTGCCCGCCTGGATGATCGCGCTCTCGGTGATCGTCGACATGGCGGTGCTGCTGGTGACGATATGGAGCTTTCACCTGCAGTACGAGCAGCCGCCGGGGTTCTCGCTCAAGGCGCCGACGCTGCTCTACATCTTCATCCTGATCGCGCTCCGCACCCTGCGCTTCGAGGCGCGCTACGTGGTCCTCGCCGGTGCCGCCGCGGCGCTCGGCTGGCTCACGCTGTTGGGCTATGCCCTGCTCGCCAGCCCGATGCCCGACGTGATCACCCGCGACTACGTCCACTACATCACCTCGGCGAGCATCCTCATCGGCGGCGAGGTCGACAAGGTGTTGTCGATCGTCATGGTCACCGCGGTGCTCGCCGTCGCGTTGGTGCGCGCGCGCCGTCTGCTTATCCGCTCGGCGAGTGAACACGCGGCGCTCAGCGACCTGTCGCGTTTTTTCGCGCCCGAGGTCGCGCGCCGGATCACCGGCTCCGAGCACGGCGTCCGCGCCGGCCAGGGCGAGATGCGCGAGGCGGCGATCCTCTACCTCGACATCCGCGGCTTCACGCCGCTCGCGCACACGATGCCCGCCGACGACGTGATGGCGCTGCTCGCCGAGTACCAGGCGCGCATGGTGCCGGTCATCCAGGCCCACGGCGGCAGCATCGACAAGTTCCTCGGCGACGGCATCATGGCGACCTTCGGCGCCGCGATGCAGACCGAGACCTATGCCGCCGACGCCATGCGGGCGGCCGGCGCCCTGCTCGATTCGGCGGATGCCTGGAACGATGAGCGCATTGCGGCCGGTGCGCGGGGAATCAGGGTCGGGGTCGGCATCGCGGTCGGCCCGGTGGTGTTCGGCGCCGTGGGCGATTCGACGCGGCTCGAGTTCACCGTCATCGGCGACGCGGTGAACCTCGCGGCGAAGCTCGAGAAGCACACCAAGATCGAAGACGCCCGGGCGCTGACCACGGCGGCGGCACTGTCGCGGGCGCGCGAGCAGGGCTACGCGCCGGCGAAGGCGCCCGCGACGCTGGCCGCGCGCGCGATCGAAGGGATCGAGGCGCCGCTCGACCTGGTCGTCGTCGCCGCTTGACTGAATACGCAAAGATGTGAACATGGCGCGGCGGGAGACTGCGATGACGCGGAGCGACGAGTTCTACCAGGTCATCCTCGAGGGGCTCGCGGACTATCTCGGCAACGACTTCGTCGCCGACGTCCTCGAAACGATCATCCGCTTTCCCGACGCCGAACTCCATTACGCCCTCAACAAGAACCAGATCGCCAGCAAGACGTGGCTGATCGACGAGTTTCGCCGTGCGAACGGACGCCGCGTGGGGACCGTCTACGTGCTCGGCGGCTGGTACGGCGTGCTCGCCGCCATGCTGCTCAACGACCGCCGCCTCGACATCGACGGCGTGGTCAGCGTCGACATCGACCCTGCCTGCGCGGCCGTCGCCGGCGCCGTCAACCGCAGCCACGCGGAAACGGCGCGCTTCACGGCGCTGACGGCGGACATGTGCGACCTCGATTACCGGCGGGTCGAGGGCGGGCGACACCACGGCGCGGCGGCGCCCGACGTCATCATCAACACCAGCTGCGAGCACCTCGGCCGCTTCGACGACTGGTACGCGCGCGTTCCCGATGGCATGTTCCAGGTGTTGCAGTCGAACGATTACTTCGACTGCGACGAGCACGTGAACTGCGTCGCCGACATAGAGGCGTTCAAGCGTCAGGCGCCGATGGCGGAAACGCTCTACGAAGGCGAGATGAAGCGTAAGCGTTACACGCGTTTCATGCTCATCGGGCGCAAGTGATGCCGGGTTCGCGATGGCGGGGCCGCGCGCGCGGCGGCGGAACGACGAGGGCTGCCTGAGCCGTGGCGCCGGGTCCCGTCCTCGAAGGAAAGCGCATCCGTCTGCGCCCGGTGGTCGCCGCCGACGTGGGGCCGGAATACGTAGGCTGGCTCAACGACCCGGAGATCAACCGCTTTCTCGAATCGCGGCACCGCAAGTCGAGCCAGCGGTCGGTGCGCGCCTTCATCGCCAAGATGACGGCGAGCGACAGCGATTACCTCTTCGCCATCTGCCTCAGGCGGGGCGACCGTCACATCGGCAACATCCGCCTCGGTCCGATCCGCTCCGAGCACCGCCTCGCCGAGCTCAGCCTCTACATCGGCGAGCGCGAGGCATGGGGCAAGGGGTACGGTGGTGAGACGGTGGCGCTGGTGACGCGCCATGCGTTCGAGGACCTCGGCCTCAACAAGGCCATGGGGCGCATGTACGCGGCGAACAAGGCCAGCATCCGCGCCTTCTTCCGCGCCGGCTATCGCGAGGAGGGCCGGCTCAGGGAGCACTACCTCTTCGACGGCAAGCCCATGGACGTCGTGGTCATGGGCTGCACCGCGCGCAATTACGTCGCCCGCGTTCAGGCCTTGCAGACGACCAGGTGAATGCGCTCCTCCTTGTCGGTGTTGACCGCAGTGTGCATGCTGTGCGCGTCCATCTCGTAAAGGTAGCCGTCGGCCGGGATGTGGTAGCAGGTGCCCGGCTCGACACAGAAGCGGCCGGCCTCGGGCCTGGCGGTGAAGAGGATGAAGCTGCCGGGGTTGGTCTTGACCGCGTAATGGTAGCGCAGCGTCGGGTCCTCGTGCAGCGTCAGGCACGATTTGGGCGGCTGGATCATCAGGCGCGTGCGTCCGGGCCGGAACGGCAGCCGGGCGAGGAAATCGGTGATCGCCGTGTCCCGAAACGGCTCGACGATCTCGCTGAAATCGGCCTCGGTCTCGCCTTCGGCGAGCCAGCGGCAGGCGTCGCTCAACGGCTCGGGCGCGCCCGGGCGACAGGTTATGCCGACGCCGACGTGGCTCATCAGGTGGCGCTTTTCCTCGACCACCGCGCGGATGCATTCGAGGTCGTAACGGGTTTCGGTGCGTCTGATGCTCATCCTTCCCCCTCCTGCGTTCGCGCTCCGCGCCGCGCCCCGCGCCGCGTCCGGCGGCGCATCGGCTATTTGTAAGGGTCGGCGGCGTCGCGCAGGCCGTCGCCGAAGAAGTTGAACGCGAGTATGATGACGATCACCGGCACCACGGGCAGCATGAGCCACGGGTAGAGCGCGACGACGTTGATGTTCTGCGCCTCGTTGAGCAGCACGCCCCAGCTCGTGATCGGCGGCCTCAGGCCGAGGCCGAGGAAGCTGAGCGCGGTCTCGCCGAGGATCATCGTCGGGATCGAGATCGTCGCCGAGGCGATGAGGTGGCTCAGGAAGCCGGGCATGAGATGGCGGGCGATGATACGGCCCGGACGCGCGCCCATGAGCTGGGCGGCGAGGCAGTAGTCCTCCTCCCGCAACGCCAGGAGCTTCGAGCGCACCGCGCGCGCCAGCCCGGTCCAGTCGATGAGCCCGAGGATGGCGGTGATGCCGAAATAGATGAAGATCGGGCTCCAGGTCACGGGCAGCGTCGCCGACAGCGCCATCCACAGCGGAATCTCGGGGAACGAGCGCACGACCTCGATGATGCGCTGGACGACGGTGTCGAAGAGGCCGCCGTAGTAGCCGGCGAGCCCGCCGATGACGATTCCCAGGCCGAAGCTGATGATTATTCCGATGAGACCGATGGTGAGCGATATGCGCGCGCCGTAGATGATGCGCGACAGCGTGTCGCGCCCGAGGCGGTCGGTTCCCAGCAGGTAGAGCGTGCCGCCCTCGGCCGGACACACGAGGTGGAAGCGCCCGGGGATCACGCTCCAGAACTCGTAGGCGTCGCTGAGACAGAAGAAGCGCAGGCGATGGATCACCTCGGGGTTCTCGCTGTACTCGCGCTTCAGGTTCTCCATGTTGAGGCGGTAGCTCCAGCCGTAGACGAAGGGGCCGATGAATTCGCCGTCGTCGAAGAAGTGGAGCTCCTGCGGCGGCGAATAGACGAAGTCGGAGTCGCGCGTATGCAGGTTGTACGGCGCCAGGATCTCGCTCACCAAGATCGAGCCGTACATGACGGCGAGCACGAAGCCGAAGATGACCGCGAGGTGGTGGCGCTTGAGCTTCCACCACATGAGCCGCCACTGCGACGCCATGTAGAAGCGCTCCTGCTCGGGCGAGAGCGCGTCGGCCGTGTGGGGATCGAACGGCTCGGTCGAGACGTAGTGCTCGAGCGGCGTGGCCGCCGTGTCGTCGACCGGTGGCGTCATCGCGTGACGCCCCCTTGCAGGCGGATGCGCGGGTCGAGCGCCGCCAGCGCGAGGTCGGAGA
>JAZFVR010000425.1:0-5272 GCA_036447835.1 Alphaproteobacteria bacterium
GCGGCGTTCGTGATCTGCGCCGTGCTCGCCGGCTGCACCTTGTTCGACAGCCCGCCGCAGCCCCCCTGCCCGCGCGTCGTCACCCTCGGCGAGGCGAAGAAGGTGACGCTGTACCGCTCGGGTCCCGGGCGCGACCTCACCGACGTCCGTTTCCAGGGCGACATCGCCAACCTGGTGCCGAGCTGCGATTACGACGACGACGGCTTCGTCGACGTCGACGTCGCCGTCGAGATGGTGTTCTCACGCGGTCCCGCGGCGCAGGGCGACATCGGAAGCTATGTGTACTTCGTCGCCATAACCGATCCCGCGGACAACATCATCGCCAAGCGTGAGTTCCCGATCGACGTGGAGTTCCCCTCCGCGGCGCTCCGCGTCGGCGTCGCCGAGGAGGTGACGCAGCGCATCTTCTTCGCGCCCGGGTCCGACGCCAGCGGACACCGCATCTTCATCGGCTTCCAGCTCACCCGCGAGCAGCTCGACGACCTGCGCTCACGCCGCAATTGAGCGTCGCCATCCTGTGCGGTTGACCTCGGCACCGGAGGGGCTATCATTTGGCCACCGGGCGGGGTGGCCCGCGCGGCAGGGGGACGACGGTACGGACATCGACGATTCGGACATACAAGTGAACCTTGCGGGAGAGACCGGCGCGGGAAATTCCCGGGCGCCGGCGCCGAAGGAGCAACCGCCCCGGAAACTCTCAGGCAAACGGACCGCAAGGGGATGAACCTCTGGAAAGCAGGCGGCCGCGGCGATGGCCCGGGCGCCTCACCGAAGGGGTAAGCCGGCGCCAGGGCCCGCCGCGCGATTCTCTCAGGTCTGACGACAGAGGGGGCGGCCGCCACGCCGATTCGGCTGGCGGCGGTACCTCATGGGCTGTTGGAGGACCAATTGAGCGATACGCAGGCAGACGCTCCGAAACGGACCCCGCTGTTCGATCTCCACGTCGAGATGGGAGCCAAGCTGGTGCCGTTCGCCGGCTACGAGATGCCGGTCCAGTACACAGGCGGCATTCTCGCCGAGCACCTGCACACCCGCGCGCAAGCCGGCCTGTTCGATGTCTCGCACATGGGCCAGATCACGGTGCGCGGCGCCGAAGCGGCGCGTGCGTTCGAGGCGCTCGTTCCCGGCGACATCGCCGGCCTCGCCCCCGGCGCCATGCGCTACACGCTGTTCACCAACGACGTCGGCGGCATCCTCGACGACCTCATGGTCACCAACGCGGGCGACCACCTGTTCGTCGTCGTCAACGCCGCGTGCAAGGACGCC
The DNA here is from genome assembly GCA_036447835.1 of Alphaproteobacteria bacterium. GTDB lineage: Bacteria > Pseudomonadota > Alphaproteobacteria > JAAXGF01 > JAAXGF01 > JAZFVR01. The sequence continues at coordinate 1,267 of JAZFVR010000425.1, forward strand.
GACCTCGCCCATCTGCGCGCCGGCCTCGCCGGCTTCGACGTCGAGATGCATGACGACCGTGCGTTGATCGCATTGCAGGGGCCTGGTGCCGCCGAGGCGCTGGCGCGCCACGCGCCCGACTGCGGCGCGCTCGGTTTCATGACCGCGGCGGCGATGCCCGTCGCCGGCATCGACGCCTTCGTCAGCCGCTCGGGCTATACCGGCGAGGATGGCTTCGAGATATCGCTGCCCGGGGACGCCGTGGCGGCGCTCGCCCGCACGCTGCTCGACGAGCCCGAAGTCGCACCGGTCGGCCTCGGCGCGCGCGACAGCCTGAGGCTCGAGGCGGGCCTGTGTCTCTACGGTCACGACATCGACGCCACGACGACGCCGGTCGAGGCCGGCCTCACCTGGACGATCGCCAGGCACCGCCGCTCGGGGGGCGGCTTTCCCGGCGCCGAGGTGATCGAGCGCCAGCTCGCCGAGGGGGCGTCGCGCCGCCGTGTCGGCCTGCGCCCCGACGGCCGCGCCCCGGCGCGCGAGCACACCGAGGTGACCAATACCGCCGGCCGGCCCATCGGCGCGGTGACCAGCGGCGGCTACGGACCGACCGTCGGCGGCCCGGTGGCGATGGGCTACGTCGCCGCCGGGCACACCGAGCCCGGCACCGAGGTGGCGCTGGTGGTTCGCGGCACGCCGCGACCGGCGCATGTCGCCCGCCTTCCTTTCGTCCCGACCCGCTACCACAAGGCCTGAGCCTGCATGTGAAGGAACCACCCGATGAGCGAACTGCGTTACACAGAGGACCATGAATGGGTGCGAATCGACGGTGACGTCGTCACCGTCGGCATCAGCGACTACGCGCAAGAGCAGCTCGGCGACATCGTGTTCGTCGAGCTTCCCGACGTCGGCAAAACGGTCTCGCGGTCCGACGAGACGGGGGTGATCGAATCGGTCAAGGCGGCGAGCGAGGTCTACGCGCCCGTGAGCGGCGAGGTGATCGAGGTCAATGCCGCGCTCACCGACACGCCCGACAAGGTGAACTCGGACCCCACCGGCGACGGCTGGTTCATGAAGATCAAGCTGAGCGACGCGTCGGAGGTCGAGAAGCTTATGGACGAGGCGGCCTACAAGGCATTCGTCGCAAACCTGGATTGAGTCGCGGCCGGCGCCCGCGCGGCGTCGCGCGACAGAAGCAAAAGGAGTTTCGAGCCATGCCGGAAGCACGGCGCTCTTTGGACGAACTGAAGATGCGCGGCGATTTCATCCGCCGCCATATCGGGCCCGGAGAGGAGCAGATCGCAGAGATGCTGCGGCTCATGGGCCTCGACTCGCTCGACGCGCTCGTCGACAAGACGGTGCCCGAGGCGATCCGTTCGCGCGAGCCGCTCGCGCTCGAGCCGCCGATGAGCGAGCGCATGACGCTCTCGTATCTGCGCAAGATGGCGGCCCGCAACAGGGTCTTCATCTCGATGATCGGCATGGGCTATTACGGCACCGTGCTGCCCGGCGTCATCCTGCGCAACGTGCTCGAGAACCCCGGCTGGTACACGGCGTACACGCCGTATCAGGCGGAGGTGAGCCAGGGGCGCCTCGAAGTGCTGCTCAACTTCCAGCAGATGGTCATGGACCTCACCGGCATGGAGCTCGCCAACGCCTCGCTGCTCGACGAGGCGACCGCCGCGGCCGAGGCGATGGCGATGTCGCACCGTCTCTCCAAGGGCGCCTCCGACACCTATTTCGTCGCCGACGACTGTCACCCGCAAACCATCGCGGTGATCGAGACGCGCGCCCGTTCGCTGGGCTTCGAGGTGCTCGTCGGCGACCCGGCGAGCGACCTCGACCGCCGCGACGTGTTCGGCGTGCTGTTGCAATACCCCGGAACCTACGGCGACGTGCGCGACCTCGGCGGCGTGATCGAGAAGGCGCACGGAAAGGGCGCGCTGGTCACCGTGGCGGCCGATCTGCTCGGCCTCGCCGTGCTCAAGCCGCCGGGCGAGATGGGCGCCGACATCGTCGTCGGCAGCGCCCAGCGTTTCGGCGTGCCCATGGGCTACGGCGGGCCGCATGCCGCCTACTTCGCCACCCGCGACGCATACAAGCGCCAGACTCCCGGGCGTATCATCGGGGTGTCGATCGATTCGCTCGGCAAGCCCGCGCTGCGCATGGCGCTGCAGACGCGCGAGCAGCACATCCGCCGGGAGAAGGCGACCAGCAACATCTGCACGGCGCAGGTGCTGCTCGCGATCATCGCCGCGCTCTACGGCGTCTATCACGGTGCCGACGGCGTCAGGACCATCGCGCAGCGCGCCCACCGCATGGCCCAGATCTTCGTCGAGGGGATGAAGCGGCTCGGCTTCGCGGTCGAGACCACGGCGTTCTTCGACACCGTGACGGTGCGGGTGCCGCACCAGGCCGCGCGATTCGCGGCGAAGGCACGCGAATCGCGCATCAATCTGCGCCTCATCGATCCCGACCGCCTCGGCATCGCCTTCGACGAGACCACCAAACGCGAGAACCTGCGCGCGCTGTGGCGGGTGTTCGCGACGGCCGCCGACAAGCGCCTCGACATCGAGGAGATCGACGCGGTGGTGCCCGAATGCATCCCCGAGAGCTTGCGCCGGACGAGCGCCTACATGACCCATCCGGTGTTCAACCTCTACCACGCCGAAACCGAGATGCTGCGGTACTTGCGCTGGCTCGCTACCAAGGACCTGGCGCTCGACCGCTCGATGATCCCGTTGGGCTCGTGCACCATGAAGCTCAACGCCACCACCGAGATGCTGCCGGTGACGTGGCGCCAGTTCGCGGCCATGCACCCCTTCGCGCCGCTCGACCAGACCCAGGGCTATCAGCAGCTTTTCGAGGAGCTCGAGGCGATGCTGTGCGAGGTGACCGGGTTCGACGCCGTCTCGCTACAGCCCAACGCCGGCTCCCAGGGCGAATACGCCGGGCTGCTGGTCATCCGCAGGTACCACGAGAGCCGCGGGCAGGCGCACCGCGACGTCTGCCTGATTCCCGCCTCGGCCCACGGCACCAACCCGGCGAGCGCCCATATGGCGGGGCTCGAGGTGGTGGTGGTGAATTGCGACGAGAGCGGCAACGTCGACGTCGCCGACGTCAAGGCCAAGGCGGCCGAGCACGCCGGCAGGCTGGCGGCGCTGATGATTACCTACCCCTCGACCCACGGCGTGTTCGAGGAGGCGTTCCGCGACGTCTGCGACATCGTGCACGAGCACGGCGGGCAGGTGTATCTCGACGGCGCCAACCTCAACGCGCTGCTCGGCCTGTGCAAGCCGGGTACGATCGGCGCCGACGTCTCACACATGAACCTGCACAAGACGTTCTGCATCCCGCACGGCGGTGGCGGGCCGGGGATGGGGCCGATCGGCGTCGCCGAGCACCTGGCGCCGTTCCTCCCCGACCATCCGATCGTCGACGGCGTCAACCCGGCGAAGGGACCGGAGGGCACGATCGGCGCGGTCTCGGCGGCGCCGTGGGGCTCGGCGAGCATCCTGCCGATAAGCTGGGCCTATATCACCATGATGGGGGGAGAGGGCCTGACGCGGGCGACCGCGGTGGCGATCCTCAACGCCAACTACGTCGCCCACCGCCTGGCGCCCCACTACCCGGTGCTCTACACCGGAGCCAACGGCATGGTGGCGCACGAGTGCATCATCGACCTCAGGCCGATCAAGGAATCCTGCGGGATCTCCGTCGACGACGTGGCCAAGCGCCTGGTCGATTACGGCTTCCACGCACCGACCATGTCGTTCCCGGTGCCCGACACGCTGATGGTCGAGCCGACCGAGAGCGAATCGAAGCGCGAGCTCGACCGTTTCTGCGACGCCATGATCGCCATCCGCGGCGAGATCACGGCGATCGAGAAGGGCGAGGCCGATGCCGGGGACAACCTGCTCACGAACGCCCCCCACACCCACCACCTGCTGCTCGAGACCCCCTGGTCGAAGCCCTATACCAAGGAGCAGGCGTTCTTCCCGCTGCACACGCTCAGGGAGGACAAGTA
>JAZFVR010000426.1:0-2232 GCA_036447835.1 Alphaproteobacteria bacterium
GCCACCATCTCGGGCGTGATCGGCTCGATGTAGGTGGCGTCGGCGAGCTCGGGGTCGGTCATGATCGTCGCCGGGTTCGAGTTGACGAGCACGACGCGGTAGCCCTCGGCCTTGAGCGTCTTGCACGCCTGCGTGCCCGAGTAGTCGAACTCGCACGCCTGGCCGATGACGATCGGCCCGGCGCCGACGATCAGGATCGAGTGGATGTCGGTGCGCCTAGGCATGGGCGTCGATCATCTCGATGAAGCGCTCGAACAGGTAGTGGCTGTCCTGGGGGCCGGGGGAGGCTTCGGGGTGGTACTGCACCGAGAACACCGGCTTGCCCTCGAGCCTGAGGCCTTCGAGCGAGCCGTCGAAGAGCGAGATGTGCGTCGGCTTGACGCCCGCGGGCAGGCTGTGGCGGGTGACGACGAAGCCGTGGTTGTGGCTGGTGATCTCGACCTTGGCCGTCGCCAGGTCCTTGACCGGGTGGTTGGCGCCGCGGTGGCCGAACTTCATCTTCTCGGTGCGCGCGCCGAGCGCCAGCGCCAGCATCTGGTGGCCGAGGCAGATGCCGAACAGCGGCACGCCGCTCTCGACGATCGCCTTGATCGCCGGCACCGCGTATTCGCCCGTCGCCGCCGGGTCGCCGGGCCCGTTCGAGAGGAACACGCCGTCGGGCGAATGGCGCAGCACGTCGTCGGCGCTCGCCGTCGCCGGCACCACGGTGACGCGGCAGCCGGCGCTCGCCAGGCAGCGCAGGATGTTGCGCTTGGCGCCGTAGTCGATGGCGACGACGTGGCGCCGCGGCTCCTTCTGCACGCCGTAGCCGCGGCCCGCCTGCCAGCGCGTCTCGTCCCAGCTGTAGGTCTGGCGGCAGGTCACCTGGCGCGCGAGATCCATGCCCTCGAGCCCGGGCCACATTTTCGCCTGCGTGCCGAGCGCGTCGACGTCGAGCGCCTCGGGCGCGCCGTGCATGAGGGCGCCGACCTGCGCCCCGTGCTCGCGCAGGTGCCGGGTGAGGCGGCGCGTGTCGACCCCGGCGATGCCAACGAGGTCGTTGGCCTTGAGCCACGCGTCGAAGTGCCGCGTGGCGCGGTGGTTCGACGGCTCGCTGATGTCGGCGCGCAGCACGAGGGCGCGCGCCGCCGGCGTCGTCGTCTCGACGTCGTCGGCGTTGGCGCCGACGTTGCCGATGTGGGGGAAGGTGAAGGTGATGATCTGGCCGGCGTAGGAGGGATCGGTGAGGATCTCCTGATAGCCGGTGATCGAGGTGTTGAAGCAGACCTCGCCGACGCGGCGCCCTTCGGCGCCGACCCCGCGGCCCCAAAACACCGTGCCGTCGGCGAGAATCAATACCGCCGTGGCCGTGGGGTGAGGCGACGACGTGGCGTCGGACATTGATTTCGGTCGGGCGTCTCGCGGGTGGGGGCCGTCGCGCGCTCCGGGCGGGGACGCGCATAACGGGCGCAATCGGCGCGGAACATAAGCAAATTCGGGCCCGGCGTCAAGCACGGTCCATAACTATTTATCATTGTATTTCAATGCGTTATAAAAGTATTAGCGTTTGCCACCGGGGTATTTTGCGGTTATGCTTGCGCCTTCGTGAAATCGGTCGGGTGCGTGCGCGATGTTGCGAGAGCGTCTCAACGACGAACTCAAGGCCGCGATGAAGGCCAGGGAACAATGCAAGGTCTCGACTCTCCGTCTCATTCTCGCAGCGCTCAAGGACCGCGACATCGCGGCCCGCGGCGCCGGCCAAGCCGAGGGCATCGGCGACGACGAAATCCTGCAGCTGTTCGCCAAGATGATCCGCCAGCGGCGCGAGAGCATCAAGCTCTACGAGGAGGGCGGGCGCGTCGACCTCGCCGAGCGCGAGGCCGAGGAGATCACGATCATCGAGGGTTTCCTGCCGCGGCAGCTCGACGAGACCGAGATCGAGGCCGCCGTCGGCGAGGTGATCGGCGAGCTCGAGGCCACCGGCCTCAAGGACATGGGCCGCACCATGGCGGCGCTCAAGGAGCGCTACGCCGGCTGCATGGACTTCGCCAAGGCGAGCGCGCTGGTCAAGAAGGCCCTCGCCTGACCGCCGGCCTACAGGCTGTTCTCGTGCTGTAATACCAAGGATCAACGATAAAGACCCATAGAGACGGCTTCCCGTGGTGTTCGGTTAGGCGCGCCCGGCGCGGCGATGCGGGGCATCGCAAGGCGGGGGCAACGACATCCGAAGGCCACGGGAAACCGCCGTCCCGG
>JAZFVR010000427.1:0-4633 GCA_036447835.1 Alphaproteobacteria bacterium
ATTCCGTGCGTTTCGTCGTCGCCGAGGAACATCTCGAGGCAGTCGACGAAGCTGGTGCCGGCGATGGGGTCGCCGCCGATGCCGATGCAGGTCGACTGGCCGAGGCCGGCGGCGGTGGTCTGCGCCACCCCTTCGTAGGTGAGCGTGCCCGAGCGCGAGACGATGCCGATACTGCCGCGGGCGTGGATATGGCCTGGCATGATGCCGATCTTGCACGCCTCGGGCGTGATGACGCCGGGGCAGTTGGGGCCCACGAGCCGCGTGCGCCCGTCGGCGAGCGCGCGCTTGACGCGCACCATATCGAGCACCGGGATGCCCTCGGTGATGCACACGACCAGCCCGACGCCCGCGTCGATCGCCTCGAGGATGGCGTCGGCCGCGAACGCCGGCGGCACGTAGATCGCCGAAGCGTCGGCGCCGGTTTCGCGCATCGCCTCCTCGACGGTGTCGAACACCGGCAGATCGAGGTGCGTGGTGCCGCCCTTGCCCGGTGTCACGCCGCCGACCATGCGCGTGCCGTAGGCGATCGCCTGCTCGGAGTGGAAGGTGCCCTGGGCGCCGGTGAAGCCCTGGCAGACGACCTTGGTGGCCTCGTCGATGAGAACCGCCATCAGCCGGCCTCCTTGACCGCCTTGACGATCTTCTCGGCGGCGTCGGCGAGGTTGTCGGCGGAGACGATGGCGAGACCCGATTCGCCGAGAATGTGCTTGCCGATCTCGACGTTGGTGCCCTCGAGCCGCACCACCAGCGGCACGTGCAGGCTTACCTCGCGCGCCGCGGCGACGACGCCCTCGGCGATGACGTCGCAGCGCATGATGCCGCCGAAGATATTGACCAGGATGCCCTCGACGTTGGAATCGGAGAGAATCAGCTTGAACGCCGCCGTCACCCGCTCGCGCGTGGCGCCGCCGCCGACGTCGAGGAAGTTGGCGGGTGCGCTGCCGTAGAGCTTGATGATGTCCATCGTCGCCATGGCCAGGCCGGCGCCGTTGACCATGCAGCCGATGCTGCCGTCGAGCTTGACGTAGTTGAGGTCGTGCTTCGAGGCCTCGAGCTCGTGCGGGTCCTCCTCGTTCTCGTCGCGCATATCGGCGATATCCTTGTGCCGGAACAGCGCGTTGTCGTCGAAGTTCATCTTGGCGTCGAGCGCGATCACCTCGCCGCCCCCGGTGACCACGAGCGGGTTGATCTCGACGAGGCTCGCGTCGCAGGCGAGGAAGGCGTCGTAGACGCCGCGCACGAACGTCACCGCCGCCGAGACCTGCTTGCCTGCGAGGCCGAGGCCGAAGGCGATCTTGCGTGCGTGGAACGGCATTAGGCCAACCGCCGGGTCGATGGCGATCTTGAGGATCTTCTCGGGCGTTCGCGCCGCCACCTCCTCGATCTCGACGCCGCCCTCGGTCGAGGCCATCACGGTGACGCGGCCCGGGCCACGGTCGATGAGCATGCCGAGGTAGAGCTCGCGGGCGATGTCGCAGCCCTCCTCGACGTAGATGCGCTTGACCACCTTGCCGCCGGGTCCCGTCTGTGGCGTCACCAGCGTCATGCCGAGCATGTCGCGCGCGGTCGCGGCAACCTCGTCGAGCGCGTGCACGACCTTGACGCCGCCGCCCTTGCCGCGGCCGCCGGCGTGAATCTGCGCCTTGACCACCCACACCGGTCCGCCGAGCTCGCGCGCCGCCGCCTCGGCCTCCTCGGCCGTGTAGGCGACGCCGCCGCGCGGAACCGCCACGCCGTACTTGGCGAGCATCTCCTTCGCCTGATACTCGTGTATGTTCATTGAGCGCTTACCGAAGCCCGCCTTGCCCGCGACTCCTCACCGCGCCGGCAAGTAGAGTATTAGTTCACTCACCAAGGCTGCGCAACCCGTTAGGCCCCGGTGAATCCACGATTTTTCCGGTGATTTCGGGACTGCGATCAGAGCTTGACCGCTTCGACGAGGCCGCGCACCGCGGCGACCGAGCTGTCGAACATCGCCTTCTCTTCCGAATCGAGCTCGATCTCGACGATGCGCTCGACGCCGCCCGAGCCGATGACCACGGGGACGCCGACATAGAGGTCGTCGATGCCGTACTCGCCGTTCAAATGCGCGGCGCAGGGCAGCACGCGCTTCTTGTCCTTGAGATAGGCTTCGGCCATGGCGATCGCCGACGAGGCGGGGGCGTAGAAAGCCGAGCCGGTCTTCAGCAGCGCGATGATCTCGGCGCCGCCTTCGCGGGTGCGCTGGATGATGGCGTCGAGGCGGGCTTGCGTCGTCCAGCCCATCTTCACGAGGTCGGGAAGCGGGATGCCGGCGACGGTCGAGTAGCGTGCGAGCGGCACCATCGAATCGCCGTGACCGCCGAGCACGAAGGCGGTGACGTCCTCGACCGAGACGCCGAACTCGTCGGCGAGGAAGTGGCGGAAGCGCGCCGAATCGAGCACGCCGGCCATGCCCACCACCTTGTTGGGGGCGAGCCCGGTGATCTTCTGCAACGCCCATACCATGGCGTCGAGCGGATTGGTGATGCAGATGACGAAGGCGTCGGGGCAGTGGCTGACGATGCCCTCGCCGACCGCCTTCATCACGCTGGTGTTTACGGACAGCAGGTCGTCGCGGCTCATGCCGGGCTTGCGAGGCACGCCGGCGGTGACGATGACCACGTCGGCGCCCTCGATGGCGGAATAGTCGTTGGCGCCCGCGAAGTCGACGTCGAATCCTTCGACCGGTGCGCTCTGCACGAGGTCGAGCGACTTGCCCTGGGGCAGCCCCTCGACGATATCGAAGATGACCACGTCGCCGAGCTCCTTGAGCCCGGCGAGATGGGCAAGCGTGCCGCCGATGTGGCCGCCGCCGATGAGCGCAAGCTTGTTGCGTGCCATGCTTCGTTTCCCGTTCGACGCTTGCGGTGCGATGGCGAGGGTACTACGCCCTTTCGCCCACCGCCGCAAGCGGCGGCGCGATGTCCCGGCGCCGCGCGCAGCTCCGGTGCCGGCGGCGCCCGGGAAGGCGCCGCGGGCACTCCAAAAATTATGAATTTCCGAACATATCGGCCTGAATGAGCGTGCGGCCAACCGAGCGCCCGGCTATGCGACGACGTGGCCGCATCGAATCGCTCCGCTTCGGTTGCCTAGCGGGCGCGCGAAGCGGCGATGAAGTTCCCGACCCCTCCCTCCCTGAACTTGCGGGCGGCCGACACGAGGCCGCCCGATTTTCATGTTTCGCGATCCCGCTCCGCTGACGGCGGAACGCCCCGTTTCGGGCCGTTCATCCTTGGTTAACCAAGCCTTAACCGTTCGGCAGGCAGACTTAACCATCCCTTAACGCGGCGCTGCGTCGAGGGTGGATGTTTCTGCCGTCGAGGAGTTGGAGCCATGCGACCAGACACGCGGCAACCAGCGGGCCCGCCAGCCGCCGGCAACGACGATCAAATCCTGGCGGGTGACAACCCCGTCGTCTCGTTTTCGCGGTACCGGGCGCGCAAGCGCCTGCGCCGGACCAACGTGCTCGTCGTCGACGACGATCGCGAAGGCTACATGCGGATCAAGAACTTCCTGGGCGAATCCCGCGACACCAGGTTCGTCTGCACCTATTGCCGCGACTTCGATACCTCGGTCGAGGCCATCCGCTCGAAGAAGTTCGACATCGCCCTCGTCGACTACCGCATCGGCGCCCGTTCGGGGGTGGACCTCATCCGCGATGCCGGCGGGCCGCTGGCGCCGACGCCGATGATCCTGCTCACCGGCCACGGCGACCACGACATCGACCTCGCCGCGCTCGACGCCGGCGCCGGCGACTACCTCGACAAGAACGGGCTCTCGGCCGAGGCGCTCGAGCGCGCCATCCGCTACGTGCGCGCCCATTACGAGACCGAGCAGCGGCTCAAGGCGAGCGAGCGGCGCATGCACGAATCGAAGATCCACGCCGAGGCCGCCAACGCCTCGAAGTCGGAGTTCCTCGCCCGGATGAGTCACGAGCTGCGCACGCCCTTGAACGCCGTCATCGGCTTCTCCGACATCCTCATGAACGAGCGCTTCGGCCCCCTCGGTTCGGACAAGTACCGCGAGTACGCCGAGGACATCCACGTCAGCGGCCAGCATCTCCTCGAGCTCATCACCGACCTCCTCGATCTGTCGAAGATCGAAGCCGGCAAGTTCGAGCTGCACGAGCAGACCGTCAACCTCGGCGAGGCGATCCGGGCGTCGATGCGCCTCGTCCGCGAGCGCGCCGACGCCGCCGGGCTCAACCTCAACGCCTGGATTCCCGACAACATGCCGCTGGTGCGCGTCGACGGGCGCACCTTCCGCCAGATCGTCCTCAACCTCCTGTCGAACGCCATCAAGTTCACGCCCGAGGGCGGCAGCATCACGGTCACCGCCGGTCCCGGCGCCGACGGCGGCGTCGCGGTGAGCGTCGTCGATTCAGGCATCGGCATCGCACCCGAGGACATCGACCAGGCGCTGGCGCCGTTCGGCCAGATCGACGGCCTCGTTGCGCGCAAGCACGCCGGCACCGGCCTCGGCCTGCCGCTGGCGCGCTCGCTGATGGAGCTGCACGGCGGCACGCTCACGGTCGAGAGCGCGGTCGGCACGGGCACCACGGTTACCGTCCGCTTCCCGCCCGAGCGCGTCGTTGAGCGCTTCGGTTTGGCCT
>JAZFVR010000428.1:0-3109 GCA_036447835.1 Alphaproteobacteria bacterium
TGCAGGACATCATCGCCATCCTCGGCATGGACGAGCTCTCGGAGGAGGACAAGCTCACGGTCACGCGGGCGCGCAAGATCCAGCGCTTCCTCAGCCAGCCCTTCTTCGTTGCCGAGGTGTTCACCGGCACGCCCGGCGTGCTCGTCAATCTCGCCGACACCATCTCGGGCTTCAAGGCGATCTGCGCCGGCGAGTACGACGACCTGCCCGAGTCGGCGTTCTACATGGTCGGCAGCATCGAAGAGGCGGTCGAGAAGGCCAAGCGCATGGCCGCCGAGGCCGCCTGAGGGCCGCGCCGTGGCCGACGACAAGATCACTTTCGAGCTCGCCTCGCCCGAGGCGCTTTTGGTCTCGACCGAGGTCGACATGGTCGTGGTGCCCGGCTCCGAGGGCGACTTCGGCGTGCTCCCCGGCCACGCGCCGTTCATCTCAACCGTGCGCCCGGGGGTGATCGACGTCTACCAGGGCGAGCGCGTCGACCAGCGCCTCTTCGTCGCCGGCGGTTTCGCCGAGGTCAGCGGGCAGCGCTGCACCGTGCTCTCGGGCGAGGCGAGCCCGCTCGAGGACATCGACCGCGCCGCGGTCGAGGCGCGGCTCAAGGCGGCCGAGGAGGAGTTGCGCGACGCCGATGCCGAAGACGAACGCGCCCGCGCCGAGGCCGAGGTCGCGGTCTGCGAGGCCATGCTCGCGGCGCTCGGATAGGGGCCTCGCCACTTTCCGGAGGGTGCCCGGTGGTGCACTGGACGCTCGATGATATCCCCTGGCACCGCTTCGACGCCGCGGCGGTCGATGCGGAGATCGTCGACGTGGTCAAGGCCGCCGCCATGGTCGAGTTGAATGGCGCCGACTACGCCACTTACCTCTGCAACGTGTTCTCGGGCGACCCGGCGTTCTGCGCCGCGGCGCGGCGCTGGGCGGCGGAAGAGGTGCAGCACGGCGAGGCGCTCGGGCGCTGGGCCGAGCTCGCCGATCCCGGCTTCGACTTCGCGGCGGCTTTCGGGCGCTTCACCGAGGGCTACCGGCTGCCGCTCGGGGCGACCCATTCGGTGCGCGGCTCGCGCGCCGGCGAGCTCGTGGCGCGCTGCGTCGTCGAGGTCGGCACCTCGTCGTACTACAGCGCGCTGCGCGACGCCACGCGCGAGCCGGTGCTGAGCGAAATCTGCCACCGCATCGCCGGCGACGAGTTCCGCCACTACAAGCTGTTCCTCGAGCATCTGCGGCGCTACCAGCGGAGCGAGCGCCTCGGTCTCTTGCGTCGCTTGCGCGTCGCCATCGGCCGCGTCGTCGAGAGCGGGGACGACGAGCTCGCCTTCGCGTTCCATTGCGGCACCGGAACCGGCGCCGCTTACGACCGCAAACGCAGCATCCGCGAATACCGGCGCCGCGCCTATCCCCTCTACCGCTTCGGCCACGTCGCGCGGGCCTTGCGCATGGTGTTGCGGGCGGTGGGAATGAACCCGCAGGGGCGCCTCGCCCGCGTGCTCGCGCGCGCCGGCTGGCGGTTGCTGCAATTCCGCACCCGCCGGCTCAGGCCTGCGGCGGTCTAGGGCCCTCCAGCACCTCGCGGAACTCCTCGAGCAGCGCCTCGTAGAGCGCCCGTTTGAAGGGGATGATGAGGCGCGGAAGCTCGGCCGGCTCGGCCCACTTCCAGGCGCTGAACTCGGGCTCGGCGGTATCGAGGCGGATATCGCCGTCGGTGCCGGTGAAGCGCATGGCGAACCACTTCTGGCGCTGGCCGCGATATTTGCCGCCCCACACCCGCATCGCCACCTCGAGCGGCAGGTCGTAGGAGAGCCAGCCGCGGCTCTCGGCGACGATCTCGGCCTTCGCGGTGCCGATCTCCTCGGCGAGCTCGCGCAGCGCGGCGACGCGCGGCGTCTCGCCGGGCTCGATGCCCCCTTGCGGCATCTGCCAGGCGTCGCCGGGGGTGTCGATGCGCCGGGCGACGAAGACCCGGCCGTCGTGGCCGAGCAGCATGATGCCGACGCCGGCCCGGTAGGGGCGGCCCTCGGCCGCGTATTCCGCGCTCAATTCAGGTTCTGCTTGTTGACCACGGCGCTGATCGGCGCCAGCGCGATGCCCTTCTCTTCGAACGTCTCGAGCCAGTCGGCGAGTCGGTCGAGGGTCACCGGAAAGGCGTGGCCCACGGTCACCGAGTAGCCGGTGCGGCGCGCAATGCGCTCGACCTCGGCGAGCCGCCGGTCGATCGCCGGCCGCGACGCCTCGGCGTCGAGGAAGCGGTCGTTGGCGGCTCGCGGCAGCGCCATCTTGACGGCGAGCGCAGCGCCGACGCTGGCGCTCGTCGTGCGGCTGTCGAGGAACATCAGGCCGCGGGCCTTGATCGTCGAAAGCACCGGGCGCATGTCGTCGGGCGAGGCGGTGAAGCGCGAGCCCATGTTGTGGGTGACGCCGATATAGCCCGTGGCGCGGTCGAGGTGCCATTCGAGCCGGCCCGCGTTCTCGGCCGCCGTGAGCGAGGTGAGCAACGCCTGCGGGCCGGGGTTGATCGCGGGGTAGTCGACCGGCTCCATCGGCAGGTCGAGTATCACCTCGTGGCCGCTGGCGCGGGCGAGGTCGATCCATTCCTGCAGGTCGCGCGCGTAGGACGAGAAGCCGAGCGTCACCGCGCTCGGCAGCCTGATCGCCGCGGCCGTCGCGGCCTGGCTGAGCCCCAGGCCGGTGACCACGACGGCGATCAGCGGTCGGCCTTGCGGCGGGTCGAAGGGACGGGCATAGGCGATCCACGTCTCGCCCACGCGCGCGTCGGCGTCTGCCGTCGCCGGCGGCGGCATCTTTGCCTCGGGCAAGGCGTCGGCGGGAAGGTCGGCGCCGGCGGCCAGGGGCGGTGGGGCGACCCGTGTCTCGGGCGCGAGCGCGGCGGTCACCATGGGCGCTTCCTCGCGCGACGCGGCCTCGAGGCGGTGGGACACGGCGAGCCGCGGCGCGGGTGGTGTTTCCGCGGGCGGACCCGCCGCGGGCGCGATCGCGGCCATCGCGGGCGCGCGTTCGAGCGTCGTCGCCGGTTCGATGCGCCGCTCGAGAGCCGCCGTCGCTTCCGGCTCGGGTGTCGGTTCGGGCGCCGCGGCGGCGATCGCCGTCGTCGCCCGCG
>JAZFVR010000429.1:0-4104 GCA_036447835.1 Alphaproteobacteria bacterium
GGGTCGGATCTTCGGCGCGCGGGCCGGAAAGGCCGAACGCTAGCATATCGCCCGCTTGGGCGCAGCCCGACACGTCGCCTTTGACGTGGGGCGAAATCCTCCGGTAAGGTTAATTGGGTATTCGAAGACGTTGATTTGGAAACGATCGGTCGCGGCCGGCCATGGCATGAGCATGGGCCGCGGCGCCCGCGCCGCGCGAACACAGCACGAGACGCCGCCGCAGCGCGACGCCGAGAGCAACGAGTAGCGGCCATGGACAAGTCGATCGGCAACGGCGCCAGCAGCCACGTCACCGATGAGGAGGCGCTGCGCATGCACGCCTCGGGGCGGCCCGGCAAGCTTCAGATCGCGCCGACCAAGCCGCTCGCCACCCAGCGCGACCTGGCGCTCGCCTATTCGCCCGGGGTGGCGGCGCCGTGCCTGGCGATCAACCGCGACCCGTCGCTCGCCTACGACTACACGGCCAAGGGCAACCTCGTCGCGGTGATCTCCAACGGCACCGCGGTGCTGGGCCTGGGCAACATCGGGGCGCTGGCGGCGAAGCCGGTGATGGAAGGCAAGGCGGTGCTGTTCAAGCGCTTCGCCGACATCGACGGCATCAACCTCGAGGTCGCCACCGAGGACGTCGACGAGTTCGTCAACTGCGTGCGCTTCCTCGGCCAGGGCTTCGGCGGCATCAACCTCGAAGACATCAAGGCGCCCGAGTGCTTCATCATCGAGCAGCGGCTGCGCGAACTCCTCGACATTCCGGTGTTCCACGACGACCAGCACGGCACCGCGATCATCGTCGCCGCCGGGTTGGTCAACGCGCTGCATCTCACCGGCCGCACGCTCGCCGAGACGCGCGTCGTCATCAACGGCGCCGGCGCCGCGGGCATCGCCTGTGCCGAGCTGATCAAGAGCATGGGCCTCGCATCCGACAAGCTGATCATGTGCGACACCAGGGGCGTCATCTACGAGGGCCGCAAGCAGGGCATGAACCAGTGGAAGTCGGCGCACGCGGTGAAGACCAAGGCGCGCACGCTCGCCGACGCCATCGCCGGCGCCGACGTCTTCATCGGGCTCTCGGTCAAGGGCGCGGTGACGCCCGACATGGTCGCCTCGATGGCGGCGAAGCCGGTCATCTTCGCCATGGCCAACCCCGACCCCGAGATCACGCCCGAGGAGATCGCGGTGGTGCGCGACGACGCCATCGTCGCCACCGGGCGCTCGGACTACCCGAACATGGTCAACAACGTTCTCGGCTTTCCCTATATCTTCCGCGGCGCCCTCGACGTCCAGGCGTCGACCATAAACGACGACATGAAGATCGCCGCGGCCGAGGCGATCGCCGCGCTCGCCCGCGAGGACGTCCCCGACGAGGTCGCCGCCGCCTACGCCGGCACGCGGTTGCAATACGGCGATGCCTACATCCTGCCCAAGCCGTTCGATCCGCGCATGATCTCGCGCGTCGCGCCCGCCGTGGCCAAGGCGGCGATGGACTCGGGCGTCGCCCGGCGGCCGATCATCGACATGGAGGCCTACGGGCACGAGCTCTCGGCCCGGCTCGATCCCACGGCCTCGAGCCTGCAAATGATCTTCGAGCAGGCGCGGGCGCAGGCCAAGCGCGTGGTCTTCGCCGAGGGCGAGGAGGAGAAGGTGATCCGCGCGGCCACCTTGTGGCGATCGGGCGGCTACGGCACGCCGGTGCTGATCGGCCGCGAGGACAGGATCCGCGCGACCATGGAGGCCATCGGCCTCGGCGAGATCGAGCCCTTCGAGGTGCGCAACGCCCAGATGCAGGACCCGGCGCCGTATATCGACATGGTCTATGCGCGCCAGCAGCGGCGCGGCGCCCTCAGGCGCGACTGCCAGCGCTGGGTCACGGTCGACCGCAACGTCTTCGCCGCCTGCATGGTCGCCTACGGCGACGCCGATGCCATGGTAACCGGACTGACGCGCAGCTATCTCGCCTCGCTCGAGAAGGTCATGCGCGTGCTCGACCCCGAAACGGGCAGCCGGCTGTTCGCCCTCACCATCCTGCTCGCCCAGGGGCGGACGGTGTTGATCGCCGATACCGCCGTCAACGAGACGCCGAGCGCCGAGGAGCTCGCCGACATCGCCGTCCAGAGCGCGGCCAAGGCG
Source organism: Alphaproteobacteria bacterium (assembly GCA_036447835.1). GTDB lineage: Bacteria > Pseudomonadota > Alphaproteobacteria > JAAXGF01 > JAAXGF01 > JAZFVR01. The sequence continues at coordinate 2,125 of JAZFVR010000429.1, forward strand.
CGGCAGATGGGCCACGAGCCGCGGGTGGCGCTGCTCTCCTTCTCGACCTTCGGCTATCCCAAGGCCGAGAAGGCGACGCGCGTGCGCGAGGCGGTCAGGCTGCTCGACGAGCGCGGCGTCGGCTTCGAGTACGACGGCGAGATGGCCGCCGACGTCGCCCTCGACCCCGAGCTCCAGGCGCTGTTTCCGTTCTGCCGCCTGTCGGGCCCGGCCAACGTGCTCATCATGCCCGGTCTGCACGCCGCCAACATCGCCTCGAAGCTGGTGCAGAAGCTGGGCGGCGGCACGGCGATCGGGCCGCTCCTGATCGGCCTCGAGAAGCCGGTTCAGATCGTCCAGCTCGGGGCCAACGTCTCCGACATCCTCAATCTCGCCGCCTTCGCCGCGGTCGACGGCGACCGCTAGTACTTACTTGCGCAAATTCGGGAGTCACGGTCGACGGAAAAAATTGAAACCCTAGAGTCAGTTGCCGAAGCCGTCGACGTGTCTCGAATTTATGATTCCCAGTACTAGGGGCCTGTCCGGGTAATGGTCACGGGCAGGCTCCCAGGCGAAGAGCCGCCGGATCGCAATCATTCATTAACCACTTGCACGACAATCTGCGGATCATACATGTGTAGGACCGCTGTATGACGTCCGTCATTCGAGGACGCCATAGGCTTTTCTGTTAAGGCCTTGCTAACCAATGCGCAAACAACAACCGCCCTGGTCGGTCAGGGGTATTAGCCAGGAGGCGCGGGCGAAGGCGGCCAAGGCCGCCGCGCGCCGGCGCATGACCATCGGCGAGTGGGTTGACACCGCGCTGATCACGCTCGCCAACTCCGAGCTGGGATCGGGCGTGGGCGGCCCGTCGGCGGCGGCCGAGCCGGCAACGGGCGAGACCAGCGGCAGCGCGCTCCAGGTCACGGCGCAAGGCTCGCCCGAGCTCGTCCAGGCGATCGAGACGCTCACCCGCCAGATCGAGCAGAACAGCGCCAGCGAACAGGCGGTCACCGCCCTGGTCGAGCGGCTCGACAGCCTGGCGCGCACCGACGAGACCATGGCGGCGTTCGCCAACCGCTTCGCCGAGCTCGACCGGCGCGACCGCACCCTTCTCGCGCTCGCCGACCGGCTCGTCGGCAACGAGCAGAAGAACGAGCAGCGCCTCGTCACCCTCGCCAGCGCCATCAACGTGCTCGCCAGCCGGCTCAACGGAGGGGAGCAGACGGGCGCGTCGGGGATAACCGCCGACGCCCTCGCGCGCTCGCTGGCGCCGCTCAAGGCAGCGCTCGACGACTTGGCGTCGCGCGTCAACGGCGGGTTGCCGCCGGCGGCGCCGATAACGACGATCGCTCCCGCCGCCGGGCCCGAGGCCAAGCGGACCGACGACGACGACGCCGCCGCGGAGATAAAGTCGTACCCCAAGCTCGACTACGAGACCCTCAACGAGCGCGCCATCGACAACACGCGGCGGCTCGACGACGACGGACCTGCGCCCGAGCCCGAGCCCGAGCACAAGGGCGGTCTGATCTCACGCCTGTTGGGAGGCGGCTGACGCGTCATTGGCGGGGCCCTGATGCCGCGTTACCACGTCATACCGAACTTCGCGAATTCCAGAGTCATTGCCGGGCCTGACCTGGCAATCCAGCGAGCCTTTGACATGACCCCGGGACATAGCTCCGGGACATAGCTCCGGGACATAGCTCCGGGACATGGCTCTGGATTCGCGGGCCAAGCCCACTGCTGTCCGGTCGAACGCGGCTGGGAGCCCGTATTGTCTTTACCCTCCCCTCGATGGCGATGAGCCACGGGAGGGTTGAAGGCGAAGCCTTTGCGCCGGAGGCCAGGCGGCAGCCCTCGTCGGAATTAAGGGGACACCTTACTTAATTCACACGTTTGGTTGTGACGCTGAATTAAGTGCAACACTGAATTAAGTAAGGTGTCCCCTTAATTCTGACGAGGGCTGTCGCCTGGCCTCCGGCGCAAAGGCTTCGCCTTCAA
>JAZFVR010000430.1:0-2804 GCA_036447835.1 Alphaproteobacteria bacterium
CGCCGGCGTCGCCCGACCCCTCACCGTGCGCCGGCTCGGTCGGGACGGCTGGGTCGAGGTGACGCAGGCCCGGAAAAGTCTGCGGAAAACGCCGATTCCCGGGGCCGTGCGGCCCGGTTTGCCGGCATTTCACGACCTTGACGGTATCGTGGCGGTACCCCACCTAGAATATGTGCGAACGGTTCGGGGTAAGGCAGGGGAAGGCAGCTTCAGCGCCGAATTTCGGCCTTCCCAGCCGCTGGTTCCCCCCGCCTTTGCGTTTGTCGGGGCTGGGCGATAAAATATGCTAAAATATGGATGATGGAATGCGCGGAAAGTGCCGTCCCCGAGAGCTTCGGTTGGAGTTGCTAAACTGAAGTCCGGACGCTTCGGTGGCGGTGAAAGCAGGATTGCCGCGCCGGGCACAGAGAGGTCGTAAGACGTGAACAATTTCGGTCGCAATCTGGCGCTTTGGGCGATCATCATCGTGCTCGTGTTCGCCCTGTTCAACCTGTTCCAGAGCCCGACCGGCCGGGGTCCGCACGCCAACCTGGCGTTCTCCGAATTCCTCGCCGACGTCGAGGCGGGCCGGGTGCGCGAGGTGACGATCCAGGGCAACGCGATCAACGGCTATTACGAGAATGGCCAGCCGTTCAGCACCTATGCGCCCGACGACGCCAATCTCGTCGATCGCCTCACCGCCGGGGACGTGCGAATCAGCGCGGCGCCCGACGAAGAGAACGTGCCGACGCTGTTCAACATCCTGGTGTCGTGGTTCCCGATGCTGCTGCTCATCGGCGTGTGGATCTTCTTCATGCGCCAGATGCAGTCGGGCGGCGGCAAGGCGATGGGGTTCGGCAAGTCGCGCGCCAAGCTCTTGACCGAGAAGATCGGCCGCGTCACCTTCGATGACGTCGCCGGCATCGACGAGGCCAAGGAGGAGCTCGAGGAGGTCGTCGAGTTCCTCAAGAACCCACAGAAATTCCAGCGCCTCGGCGGCAAGATTCCCAAGGGCGTGCTGCTCGTCGGCCCGCCGGGCACCGGCAAGACGCTGCTTGCCCGCGCCATCGCCGGCGAGGCCAACGTGCCGTTCTTCACCATCTCGGGCTCCGACTTCGTCGAAATGTTCGTCGGCGTCGGCGCCAGCCGCGTGCGCGACATGTTCGACCAGGGCAAGAAGAACGCGCCGTGCATCATCTTCATCGACGAGATCGACGCGGTCGGGCGCCACCGCGGCGCCGGCCTCGGCGGCGGCAACGACGAGCGCGAGCAGACGCTCAACCAGTTGCTGGTCGAGATGGACGGTTTCGAATCGAACGAGGGCGTCATTCTCATCGCCGCCACCAACCGGCCCGACGTGCTCGACCCGGCGCTGTTGAGGCCGGGGCGGTTCGACCGCCAGGTGGTGGTGCCCAACCCCGACATCCTCGGGCGCGAGAAGATCCTCAAGGTGCACATGCGCAAGGTGCCGCTCGCCCCCGACGTCGAGCCCCGCATCATCGCCCGCGGCACGCCCGGGTTCTCGGGCGCCGATCTCGCCAACCTCGTCAACGAGGCGGCGCTGCTCGCTGCGCGCCTGGGCAAGCGCGTGGTCACCATGTCCGAGTTCGAGTCCGCCAAGGACAAGGTGATGATGGGTGCCGAGCGGCGCTCGATGGTGATGACCGACGAGGAGAAGAAGCTCACCGCCTACCACGAGAGCGGCCACGCCATCGTCGCAATTCACTGCCCCGCCTCGGACCCCATCCACAAGGCGACGATCATTCCGCGCGGGCGCTCGCTGGGCATGGTCATGCGCTTGCCCGAAAGCGACCGCATCTCGATTTCGCGCGAGAAGCTCGATGCCGATATCGCCGTGGCCATGGGCGGCCGCATCGCCGAGCAGCTCGTGTTCGGCGACGACAAGGTCACCAGCGGCGCCTCGTCGGACATCCAGATGGCGACCAAGATGGCGCGCGCCATGGTCACCCAGTTCGGCATGAGCGACAAGCTCGGCCCGCTCACCTATGCCGAGAACGAGCAGGAAATCTTCCTCGGCCACTCGGTGACGCAGACCAAGCACGTCTCCGAGGCGACCGCCGAGATCATCGACGCCGAGGTCCGCCGCATCGTCGACACGGCGTACGATCGGGCGCGTCGGATCATCGAGGACAATCGTCACGAGCTCGAAGCGCTGGCCCAGGCGCTGCTCGAGTACGAGACGCTGTCGGGCGTTGAGATCACGGCGCTTCTCAACGGCGAGGAGATCGTCCGTCCGAGCGCCGACGAGCCGCCCAAGGACGCCGGCAAGCGCGCCTCGGTCCCGGCGAGCGGCGGCAAGGGCGACCTCGAGCCGGAGCCGCAACCGGGCTCCTGAGCACCGTCTGCCGCACATGATCGCATGCGAGCGAAGCCCCGCGCTGCCGCGGGGCTTTTCGCGTGAGGCGCGGCTCTACCTGCGCCCCACGGCACTTGTCGCAGGCGCTGCGGCGGAGGCCGCGCTGGCTCAAGGGACGGGGCGGCGGCTCGCCGGCGGCCGCTTCGTCTTCACGTCTTGCGAGGTGCTGCTGCGCGAACGCGGGCGGCTCGCGGCCACGCTGGCGCCGGCGGTCGAGGTCGCGGCGTGGGCGGAATCCCTCGAGCCGCCCGCCGCCGGGCGCGTGGCGACGCTGCTGACGCGGCTTTCGGCGCCGCGCGCGCCGATCGTCGGCGTGCCCATGGACCGCCCGGCGATCATGGGCGTCATCAACGTTACCCCCGACAGCTTCTCCGACGGCGGCGACTGCGCCGAGGCCGACGTCGCGATCGCCCACGGGCGCGCGCTCGCCGCGGCCGGCGCGGCGTTC